>JBGSYU010000297.1:0-24654 GCA_041750715.1 Lacipirellula sp. | reverse complement strand
CGGCCGAAAATCACCGAATCGCGAAGCGCAAGTAGCTCGTCCGGCGAGAAGCCGGTGAGAGTACGGCCGCCCGTTCCGCCACGACCCCAACTGTTGTTGGTAATGTCGATGTCCTGGATGGCGCGCCGAAGTGCGTCGACGATAACGTTTGGATTACCGGCGCCCTGCGCGGTCGGATCAATGGATCGGATGGGAACCAGCGTCACGCCGGGGGCTACGCCGGAGCCGCCGATGCCGTTGTTGGCGATGGCGCCAATCAAGCCCGCGACGGCCGTGCCGTGGAAAGAGCCGGGATTGAAAAAGACGGGATTGCCATTGCCAAACGGGTTGATGGTGTCCAAAGCGAGCGCTAAATTAATGTTGCCCGCGAGATCGGGATGATTCAGCTGCACGCCGCTATCGATCACCGCAACCGTCACGTTCTGCCCGGTAAACCCTAACGCCCAGGCGCCCGCCAGGTTAATGTCCTCGCCAACGACGCCGAAGATATCCTGAAAGTCGGGATTGCCAACCTGCTGGCCGGAGTTGAGCAGGTGCCACTGATTGGCGAATAACGGATCGTTCGGGGGGAAAAAGGCCAGCGTCGATGCCGGCGGAGCGTTACCCTGCGCAGATGCGGCGATGAGCGTTTGCCAGTAAATCTCGCGAGCCAGAATTTCCAACTGGCCTTCGATGGTGTCGCTGGAGGTCGAAGTGAAGGTCAAACCGCTGTCGTTGAGCATCGTCGGCTCGACCAGCGCGCTAGCCGACATCACCTGCCGAGATTCCAACGTCTCAAACCTGAGCTGCTTCCGCCGCCGGCGGCTCACCCCCGCGGGGCGACGCTCTTTCTTGTCGCGGATTCCAAACAAATGGCTAAGTCGGCTAGGCTGGCGTTTAGGCACGAATGTTCCTCTGCAAGTTTCGAGTCTTGTAACCTGCCTCTATGAGGCCGGCGCTCCGGGGTCTTAGACCCCGGCTACAGTTAGGACTCGTCAAAAAAAGGTTACTGGGTCTGTTCCGGGATTCGCGAAGTTTTAAGGAGGGAGTTGGCGCGTAGGCGTCAATTCAACGCCATTTGCGGGAGGCCGGGCGTCCGTTTGAATGGTGTCGGCTCGCTCCGCGAGCAGATTTCCTCTTGCGGAGCGAGAGGACTACACATTTCGATCAGCCGCCGTGCGACTTGCCAGCGCACGGCGTTAACCTCGTTGCCAACGGTCCATCGTAGTTGCGTGCGAAATTTCCGTCAAATTTCGTGCAAGGGGATTTTCCTGGTCCGCCCGGTGATTTCACAGTAAATTCAACGCCCCTCGACCACCGCGGGACCGTGCAGCAGCGCGCCGCCGGGGGTTTGTCCGCCGCGAGCTGGCAAAAACCCCGCACAAAGAAAGGCGTTGGCCGCACGCCGCCCAGGTTGGTCGTCGGCCACTCTCCATCAGGCCGAGCGGAGCGCCAAAGCGCCACGCGAATTCCACCAGCCAAGGTGGACACACCCAGTCCCTTAGATAGCCCGGCCATCCTGGCCGGACGGCTGGCCGCGCTCGTAGGTCACTCCGACGCGCGAGTGGCCCCGGGCGACCTCTCAGCGATCCCGCCCCACCCGGTACAAGTGCGAATCAGTCCGCAGCACCAAATCGCCCTCTACCACCGCCGGCGACCCCATGAGCATGCCGTCCAGATCATTCTCGGCAAGAACTTCAAACTCCGCCGCGTCGGCCACCACCGTCGTCCGGCCCGCGTGGCTCAGAAAGTACACCCGCCCCGCGCCCACCAGCGGCGAAGCCGAATACTTGCCCGGAACCCGCTCGCGCCACAGCGTGTCGCCCGTCTCGGCGTCGAGGCAGCTCGCCACGCCGCCGTCGCTGATGAAGTAGATCCGCCCGCCGCTCACCACCGGCGAAGACATGGTCGGCACCTGCTGCTGCTCGCGCCACGCGACGTGCGTGTCGGTCACGTCGCCGGAACCGTCCGGCCGCACCGCCCACAGTTGCGGTTTGCCGAACCCCGTGTTCAGAAACAGAAATCGCCCGTCGTACGCGGGGCAAGCGACGTTCGAGAACCCGCCGCCATGGTCGACGCGCCAAATCTCCGCGCCCGTCGCCGGGTCGTAGGCGATAAACCACTGGGCGCCGGGGATCACCGCCTGCGGCCGGCCCTCCACTTCAATCACCAGCGGCGTGGCGAACGCTTTGCGCCGGTCGGGATCGGTTTCGCGAATCGGCGGGCGGTCCTTCTCCCATACAGGGTCGCCGGTCGCCAGGTCGAGCGCCGTGACGTATTGCCGGTCGCCGCCATCGCTGGTCACGATCAGTACGTTGTCGTGGACGACCGGCGAACTGCCCGGCCCGACGATGTGCTGCAGCTTTAGTTCCCGGCGCCAAACCACTTCGCCGCTCTCGGCGTCGACGCAGGCGGTGCCAAACGTCCCGAAGTGGCAATAGACCCGACCGCCGACGAGCACCGGCGTGGGCGAGGCGAAGGTGTTTAGCTCGTGAATCGGCGGCGGCGCCTGCGGCTCAAAGAGCTTCACCTGCCGCAGCACCCGGCCGGTCGCGGCGTCGACTTCGATCGCCGAGAGGGCCACCGACGCGAACGCCTCCATCTGATCGCGGACGCCGATGTTCGCGACCGTGCTCAGGAGCTCCGCCCGTTGGGCTTCGTCGGCTTCCGTTACTTCGGCGGTCGTCACCCAAAGGCGCCCGTCGGCAATCACCGGCGACGACCACCCCCGCCCGGGAAGCGGCGTCTTCCAACGGACCCCATCTGCCTCGCTCCACGAAAGCGGCAACGCAGCCCCGGCCGCTTCCCCCTGCCCCGTCGGCCCCCGAAACTGCGGCCAGGAACCACCAGTCGACTCAGCCCCATCAGCCAGACCGGGGATAATGACCAGCAGCAACACAAGCAACGCAGTCTTCATCGCTTACTCAGGAATGTAAGGAGGCGGCTTAGAACCGCGTTGTTATACCACAGCCGAAATAATGCAAGTTAAACCGCCAAGGACGCCAAGAGCGCCAAGGAAAGAGAAAAGGCAAAGGCAATAGGAACCGCGGACAAACGCGTATGAACGCAGATAACAGTAATTCTTAACTGCCCATATCTTTATTCTGCGTTCATCTGCGTTTATCTGCGGTTACCTGGTCTTTCCTTGGCGCTCTTGGCGTCCTTGGCGGTTCATCTTCGTCTTTATAGAAGCGCACAAAAAGAGCCGCCCCCTCTATCGGGGGACGGCTCTGAAACGCATGTCACTTGATCCAACGCCGACTAGAACCGCGGCTGGGCCGACTTGAACGGCGGCGGCGTCGGTTGGTGCTGCTGCGCGTACGGCGAGCTGATCGTCGCGGGCATCTGGTGATTCCGGATGGCCAGCGATGGCGACTGGCCAAGCGAAGCCGTGCTGCTAGCAGTGCTACCGCTGCTTGCGGTCGCCCCGGTGCTAGCACGTTCGTTGGGGATCATCTCCTCCCCGATCACCTGCAACAGCTTTGAGATGCAAAGCTTGTTCATGCTCGTCCGCAGGTCGTGGGCCTCGGTCCGCAGCGACTCGTGCATGCTCTTCGGCAGGCGAACGGTGATGACCCGGGTAGGCTCGCTTTCGGAGTCGGCCGCCGGTCGCTTCTCGCGGAGCTTCACGAGCCACTTCTGAATCTTTTCGTATTGCTCGGTTTGCTCGAACGAGGTCAGTTCCTCGAACGTCGGGAAGGCCTTACGAACGACTCCGTCGACGCCCAAGACCTCCCGAAAGTAAGTGACCCAATCGGGGCTCTGGCGGTAGCGGGTCTCCGCGGTTTGCAAGACTTCCTGAAATTTTTCCGTAGTTTGGGTAAGCACGGCTGACGTCTCCTTCCGAACAGCTTTGGGAGTGGCGAAAAGAAGGCCGCTTCATGACCTTCGAGTGCCTCATGCTTCCCGAGTGGTCAAGCATGCACCCAATGTCCTTGCAGTGCTTGCACTTACGTCAAGTCGCCGAAGCTGCCTATTGCCGAGCAGCCACTGCTCAAAATCACTGCACGGCCCGCGTGCCTAATCATTGGGCAGGAGCTTATTTCCCATTCGACGCCTTGTCCAAGGCCGCCCGCAGCGAGTCGCTAGCCCCAACGATTGCCGTAACCCCTTACCCCACCAACGAAAACGGGCGACCCACAGGGTCGCCCGCACAAAAGTTCAAGATTTCTTAACCCAATGGACACCTAGCCAAGCCCATAGGACTGGTCGCTTCAGCGACCAGTGGAACAACCAACCGAGACCGCCAAAATGGCAGTCTCCTAAGTCTGCTCGGTCATTTCCTCCCGCACTCGCTCCAGCAACCTCTTCGTCAGCATCACCCCCTCCTTTTCATCTTCCGGCTTCTCGCCTTCCCACTCCACCCCGATGTAACCGTGATAGCCGGCATCGAGCACAATTTTCATCATTTTACGATAGTCGATCTTCGTCTCATTCCCATCCTCTCCAAAGGCGTAACTCTTCGCGCTCACTCCTTTGGCGTAGGGCATTAGGTCGGTCACTCCTTGATAACGGTCGTATTCGTAGAAGTTGCCGAAGTCGGGCAGCGTCCCGCAGTTCGGCAAGTCGACCGCCTTCATTACACTGGCCAGCCAGGCCCCGTCCGACGACAGCCCGCCGTGATTCTCCACAATCACGTTGATCTCGTGCGGCGCCGCGAACTCCGAAAGCTGCCGTAAGCCATCCGCTGCGAGCTTGGCTTGCTCTTCCCGAGACCCCTCAGACTGCGCATTTACGCGGATCGAGTGACATCCGAGGAATTTTGCCGCCTCGACCCATCGGTGGTGGTTCTCGACCGCTTTTTTCCGCCCAGCCTCGTTGGGATCGCCCAACATCCCCTCGCCATCGCACATTATCAAAACGCTCGCAACTTCCGCATCTTCGCACCTCGTTTTTAGCTCGCTGAGATACTTCTCATCGCGGGCCTCCTCCTTGAAAAACGCATTCACATATTCGACCGCCCCAATCCCACATTCCTTGGCTACCGCCGGGAAGTCCAGGTTATTTATCTTCCCGCTTTGCAACGCCTTGTGCAGGGACCACTCGGCGAGCGAAATCTTGAACAGCGGCTCCTTCGACTCCGCCGCCAGCAGCTTGGGAAGCTCGCCTCCTGCGACCGTCAAGCCAGCTCCCGCCGCCACCCCGGTGCGAAGAAACTCACGTCGATCGAAATTGCGTAAAGAACCGTTCATAAAAAGTGCTAGCTCCGGTGCAAGAAGAAAGGATAAGCCCGAACCCCAAAGTATACCGTCGCCATGTCCGAAGCCACAATCGACCGCTTGCCCTCCAAAGCGACCGTCGTTAGCCGCGACGCGGCAGCGGAGCGCGACTTCTGGAAAACCCCCCGCTTTGGCTTCAAACGACTTTAGATCATCTATGCGTCTGTCCGACCAGCGGCCCATTGACCCTTCCCGCGAACCAATCGAGAATCGCGAGTTTGCAAATCCCCCTCCCACGAAGGGAGAGGCTAGGGGAGGGATTGAAATCCCGAGATTTTGCCCCTCACTCAACCAACCAATGCTGCCATCATCCGCCTTCGAGGAGCCTGCGATGTCTGACGCCCCCCAATCCATCACGATGAACGGCGGCCGCCTTAAGACGCCCAACATGCCGATCATCCCGTTCATCGAAGGCGACGGCACCGGCCCCGATATCTGGCGGGCCAGTCAGCGCGTGTTCGACGCGGCCGTGGCCAAGGCCTACGGCGGCGAGCGCAAGATCGCTTGGAAAGAAGTCCTCGCCGGCGAAAAAGCGTTCAACCAGACCGGCAACTGGCTCCCCGACGCCACCCTCGACGACTTTCGCACCTATCTGGTCGGCATCAAAGGCCCGCTCACCACCCCCGTCGGCGGCGGCATCCGCTCGCTCAACGTCGCCCTGCGGCAAATTCTCGACCTGTACGTCTGCCTTCGCCCGGTCCAGTACTTCACGGGCGTCCCGACCCCGGTGAAGCACCCCGAGCAGACCGACATGGTCATCTTTCGCGAGAACACCGAGGACATTTACGCGGGCATCGAGTTCGAACAGGGCACGCCCGATTGCGAGAAGTTCAAACGGGGCTTTAGCGAGACCTTTCCCGATCGCTGGAAAAAGGTCCGCTTCCCTGACTCCGTGGCCATCGGCATTAAACCGGTCAGCCAGGAAGGCACGGCCCGCCTCGTTCGCTCAGCGATTCAGTATGCGATCGACAACGACCGCCGCAGCGTGACGTTGGTCCACAAGGGCAACATCATGAAGTTCACCGAAGGCGCCTTCCGCGACTGGGGCTACGAAGTCGCCAAGAAAGAATTCGGCGCCACCGAACTCGACGGCGGCCCCTGGCTCACCATCGCGCCCCAGCAGCGAGCCAAACTCCGCAGCACTTCTTCCTCAAGCCTCAAGCCTCAAGCCTCAAGCCTCATCATCAAAGACGTCATCGCCGACGCGATGCTCCAGCAAATCCTCACCCGCCCGGCCGATTACGACGTCCTCGCCACGCTCAATCTCAACGGCGACTACATCAGCGACGCGTTAGCGGCCTGCGTCGGCGGCATCGGCATCGCCCCCGGCGGCAACATCAACTACATCACCGGCCATGCCATTTTTGAGGCCACTCACGGCACCGCCCCCAAATACGCCGACCAGGACAAAGTGAACCCCGGCAGCGTGATTCTCAGCGGCGAGATGATGTTCCGTTATCTCGGCTGGACCGAAGCGGCCGACCTGATCCTGCGGGGGCTCAACGGCGCAATCGCCGCGAAAACCGTCACCTACGACTTCGAGCGGCTCATGGACGGCGCCAAACTCGTCAAGTGCAGCGAGTTCGGCGATGAAGTCGTGAAGCACATGGGCTGAGCGGTTATCGTGAGCTACAAACGGCAAAAAGTCATGGCGGCGCTTGCGAATCGCGGATTCAACGTGATTCGCGAAGGTTCGCAACATACAATTGTAGGAAAGTCCAGCGGTCGGCGCGAACCTGTGCCGAGACACCGAGAAATTAACCGTCTCACCATGCGACGCATCGCGCGCAATCTAGAAATCTCTTGGGACGAACTGGAACGAGAAATCCTATGAAAGCCTTTCACGTCATTGTGGAGCAAGCGGAAAATGGCTGGCTCGCCGCACACGCATTAGAAGACGAGAGCGTGCATACTCAGGGAAAAACGCTCAATGAAATTACAGCGAATGTCCGGGAAGTGGTGGAGCTATTGTATGGCGACGCCGACGTGCAAGTTGAGCTAGTTATCCCGGGCGATGTAGCTATCGCATGACTAAGTCGGCAAACACGGTAACCCTACCGCGGAATTTCAGCAGGCTAGCCGCGCGAATCGCGCTTCCCTTGCGCCCGTCGACCGCTCGCAGCCACATGCCCGCGCACCCGTGCGAGTAACCCGCTTGCCTTAATACGCGATTTTTTCGCGGCAGTTTTCGCGGACAACTGCTGACCCGGGTCGGCCGTCACCAAACCGGCCTTCCGCGGCGCCTTTGTCGCTTTCTTCTTAGCCGGCTTTGTAATGGTCGTCTTCACGGCGGCAGCTTTCTTGGCAACCTTCTTCTTCGCGGGGGCGGCCGCGTTCTTTTTGGCCGGCTTCGTAACGGTCGCCTTTTTCTTCGCCGCGGGTTTCTTCGCGACTTTCTTCTTCGCCGCGCCGCTTGTTCGCTTGCCGGCCGTATCGAACTCGCTCCGCGCCGCCTTCACGCGCCCACGAGCGATGGACCGCACCTCGCGATGCGTCTGCGCGCGTTCGGCTTTCTTCGGTTTCTTCTCGGGCGCGGTCTTCGAGAGAATCGCCGCACCGTCGGACGATTGGACATTCTTCAGTTGGTCTTCGAACTTCGACAACGCATGCGCGAACAGCGCGGACTTTTCACGGCTGCGCGCATTATCGTCGGTCACACGCGCCTGTTGCCGCCGTTGCGTGTCGCGCCGCTGATCCGTGGCAACGTCGCGCCACTTGTCCCGCAAGCGACGGGCGCTCACGACGTTATCTTTCAACTCGTCCGCCGACAGCTTTTCAAGGGACTTCGGCCGACAAGCCAACAAGAGATTCATTTCGGCCGGGGTGCAGATTTTTCGTGCTTCGGCAACGGTCATTCGTGCCATAGAGTACGCCTCGTTCCGATCGGTGCAAGTTTGAAGAGAATACGCTCCCGCTAAGCGTAAACCGTGCTCCAGGCGGTGACAACCTTCGCCCACGCTGAATCGATCGCCCGCCGAAGACCCGCAGGATGGTTGCAGCGACTGAGAAAAACTTTAGCAATTGTCGCTCGCCCAGCCTTGGCCTCCCCCGCCACGGCATTCCGATCAAATTTCTTGCGTTCTTTCCCCTGGCTAATTGGCGCGGGACGTTTTGCAGGGCAGGATATTAAGGCACGATGCGTTGTTAGCGACTGCGGGCTTTAGGCGGCCCCCCAGACCAAACCTCGCGGCGCCACGGAGCCGCACCGGTCAAGTAAGAACGATTTCGTCCCGCCGCCTCTCACCGCCCGCCCTCTCGCCATGGCCATTCGAGTCGCTCTGCATCATCGCACCGAGTATCGCTACGACCAGCTCGCCGGATTCGGCCCGCATCTGGTTCGCTTGCGCCCCGCGCCGCATTGCCGTACGCCCGTCACGGCTTACTCGTTGAAGGTCGAGCCGGCCGAACACTACCTCAACTGGCAGCAGGATCCCTACGGCAACTACCAGGCGCGGCTCCTGTTTAACAAACCCGCGGACCGGCTGTCCGTCGAAGTAGCGCTCACGGCCGAAATGACCGTCATCAATCCCTTTGAATTCTTCATGGAGGATGACGCTCTTCTCTATCCGTTCAGCTACGCGCCGGACATGCTGAAGGATCTGATCCCCTTCTTGCATGTCGCGTCGACCGCGGAAGATTCGCCGCTACAGCAGTATGTGCTTGCCATCGACCGCACGCGTCGCAAGACGATCGACTTCTTGGTCGACCTCAACAGCCAGATGCAGCGCGACGTCGCCTACCTTATCCGCCTCGAGCCGGGCGTGCAGCCGTGCGACGAAACTTTGCAGAAGCGCAGCGGGTCATGCCGCGACTCGGCGTGGTTGATGGTCAACGTGCTGCGGCGCCTGGGGTTGGCGGCGCGATTCGTTTCCGGCTACCTCATTCAACTCACCGCGGACCTCAAATCGCTCGACGGCCCCAACGGCCCCGAGCAGGACTTCACCGACCTGCACGCCTGGGTCGAAGTGTTCCTTCCCGGCGCCGGTTGGATCGGCCTCGACCCCACGTCTGGGCTGTTCGCCGGCGAAGGACACATCCCGCTGGCCTGCACGCCCGACCCCGTCACCGCTGCGCCCATCACCGGCACGGCGTCGTGCGCCGCCAGCGACTTTCAGTTTCACATGTCGGTCACGCGCATTCACGAAGATCCGCGCGTCACGAAACCGTACACGGACCAGCAGTGGGCGAACGTCAACGCGCTCGGCAAGCAAGTCGACGAGCATCTTGCGGCGGGCGACGTCCGCCTCACGATGGGCGGCGAGCCGACGTTCGTGTCGATCGACGACATGGAAGGCGTCGAGTGGAAAACGGCGGCCTTCGGCGAGACGAAGCGCCGCTTAGCCGGCGACCTGCTCACGCGCCTGAAGCACCGGTTCTCCCCCGGCGGCATGCTCCATTTCGGTCAGGGCAAGTGGTATCCGGGCGAACCGCTGCCTCGTTGGGCGCTGCGCTGCTACTGGCGCCGCGACGGCGAGCCTATGTGGAGGGACGAATCGATGTTCGCCGACCCGACGCAGGCCGGCGTTCACAACGCCGAAGACGCCCGGCGATTCGGTAAATCGCTTGCCGAGCGATTGTCGGTCAACCCAGAGCATGTGATCGACGGCTTCGAAGACGCCCTCTACTACGCCTGGAAGGAGCGTCGCCTTCCGGCCAACGTCGACGTTTACGATTCAAAGCTCGAAAGCCCCGAAGAACGCGCCCGAGTGGCGCGATTGTTCGAGCAGGGAATCACTTCGCCGGTCGGCTGCGTGCTGCCGCTCCGCCGCGTCTGGTGGGCCGATGAGCCCCACTGGGAAAGCAGCGCGTGGGTCATTCGCTCCGAGGAAATGTTCCTGCTCCCCGGCGACTCGCCGATGGGACTGCGTCTGCCGATTCAGTCGCTGCTGTGGGAGAAGCGGCCGGCCCTCGAAGCGTTTGGCTACGCCGCCGAACCGTTTGCCGAACGTCTGCCACTGCCGCAGTACCAGAGCCTGCGCGAGCAAGTTGGCGCCCGCGCAGCTCTGGGCGTTTCCGCGCTAGCTGGCGGCAACGGATGGAGGGATGATCCCTCTCCGTCGAAGGGAGGGGCTAGGGGAGGGATTAACGACGGTCGCGAAGACGCAAGCGAATTCGACGCCAGCGAGCAGTTCGAACACCCCTCGCCCGCCCTTTCCCCACAGGGGAGAGACGTCGACGCCGTCATCCGCACCGCGTTGTGCATCGAACCCCGCAACGGCGTCCTACACCTCTTCATGCCGCCGCTCGATCGACTGGAAGACTACCTCGACCTAGTCACGGCAATCGAAGAAACGGCCGCGGCACTGCAAACGCCTGTGGTTCTCGAAGGCTACGAACCGCCTCACGACCCGCGGATCAATCACGTCAAGGTCACGCCCGATCCCGGCGTGATTGAAGTCAACGTCCACCCAGCGGAAAATTGGGACGAGTTGGTCGACATTACCGGCGGCGTGTACGAAGACGCCCGCCACTCGCGACTGGGAACCGAAAAGTTCGACCTCGATGGCTCGCACACCGGCACCGGCGGCGGCAACCATGTCGTCCTTGGCGGCCCCACCGCTGCGGATAGCCCGTTCCTTCGCCGGCCCGATTTGCTTCGCAGCCTCGTCGCTTATTGGCACAACCATCCGTCGCTTTCGTACCTGTTCTCCAGCACGTTCATCGGCCCCACTAGCCAGGCGCCCCGCGTCGATGAAGGCCGCCGCGACGCGCGCTACGAACTAGAGATCGCGATGGCCCAAGTTCCCGACGGCGCGGTAACGCCCCCCTGGATTGTCGATCGCATCTTCCGGCACCTGTTGGTCGACGGCGCCGGCAACACCCACCGGGCCGAGTTCTGCATCGACAAGATGTTTTCGCCCGACTCCGCCACCGGACGGCTCGGTCTGGTCGAGTTTCGCGCGTTTGAAATGCCGCCCCACGCGCGGATGAGCCTCACGCAGCAGCTTTTGCTCCGCTGCCTCGTGGCGCGTTTTTGGGAGAAGCCCTACGCCATGCGCCTGGTCGATTGGGACACCACCCTGCACGACCGGTTTATGCTGCCGCATTTCGTCCAGCAGGATTTCAACGACGTCGTCGAGGAAATTCGCGAGGCCGGCTTCGCGATGGACGCCGCGTGGTTCGCCCCGCACTTCGAGTTCCGCTTCCCGTTCATAGGCGAGCTCACGCAAGCCGGCGTGCGCGTGGAGCTACGCAAAGCGATTGAACCGTGGTACGTCCTCGGCGAGGAAACCGCCGGCAGCGCGACCGCGCGTTACGTCGATTCCTCGCTGGAACGCCTTCAAGTGAAAGTCTACGGAATGACCGGCCCGCGACACTACCTCTCCTGCAACGGTCGCAAAGTCCCGTTGCATCCGACCGGCGCGGAGGGCGAGAACGTCGCCGGCGTCCGTTACCGCGCCTGGCAGCCGCCGAGTTGTCTCCACCCGACCATTCCCGTTGATGCGCCGCTTATGTTCGAACTGGTAGACGGCTGGATGAATCGCTCGCTGGGCGGCTGCACCTACCACGTCGGTCACCCGGGCGGGCTGAACCCCGAAACTTTTCCGGTAAACGCCTTCGAAGCGGAAAGCCGCCGTGCGGCCCGATTCTTCAAAATGGGGCATCGTGGCGGACCGATCGCCGCGTCGCCCGACGAACGCAATGCGGACTTTCCCCTTACGCTCGATCTACGCCGTAGCCGATAATCGACAATTGAGCCTTCGTTCTGCGGCGAGACCGACCCGTGCCTGCCCCCGAACTACGCGTGGACGCCAAGCTCTTTAGCGGATACGAGGGCGCCGACGGGTCATACGACGAGATTTTCTCGGCGACTGGCGAACTGCGCCCCGCGTGGCGGCGGTTCGTCGACGCAGCCGAGGGGTTGAGCCGCGTCGAATTCGGCCGCCGCTGGGAGCAGGCTCAGCGGTTGCTTCGCGAAAACAGCCTCGCGTATCCCGATCCGAACGACCCAAGCGCCCGCCGCCATCCGTGGGCGCTCGACGCACTGCCACTGGTGATCGACGCCGCCCAGTGGCAATCAGTCGCCGCCGCGCTCAAGCAACGCGCGACCCTCATCGACTTGGTGCTCCGCGATATTTATGGACCGCAAGAACTGCTCAAGAGCGGCCACCTCCCGCCCGAAGTCGTCTTCCGCCATCCGGGCTTCTTGCTTCCTTATTGCCAGGTAGATGCCGCGCCCCAGCGGATGCTCCACCTCTACGCAGCCGACCTCGCTCGCTCGCCGAACGGTAGTTGGTGGGTGCTCGGCGATCGCAGCGAGTCCCCTTCCGGCGCCGGGTTCGCGCTGCAGAATCGCATTGCCATGTCGCGAATGCTGCCCGACGTATTTCATGAATGCCGCGTCGAGCGCCTCGCTCCATACTTCATCGCCGTTCAAGAACAGCTCCGCCGACTCGCCCCTTCCTGCGGAGGCCGGCCGCGCATCGTGCTGCTCAGTCATCAAACCGGCAGCGCCAATTATTTTGAAGACGCCTTCCTCGCACGGTACCTCGGCTACACCCTCGCCGAAGCCGGCGACCTTGCCGTGCGGCAGAACCAGCTCTTCCTCAAGACGCTGGCCGGGCTGTCGCCCGTCGACGTGCTGCTTCGCCGCCCGAATAGCGAGAACTGCGACCCGCTGGAGTTGAGCGACCAGTCGTCCACCGGCGTCGCCGGCTTGATGCAGACGGTCCGCAGCGGCAACGCGGCGGTCGCCAACGCCCTGGGCAGCGGGCTGGTCGAATCGCCGGTCTTTATGGCGTTTCTTCCCAAGCTGGCCGAACCGCTGCTGGGCGAACCGCTCGCCATGCCCAACGTCGCCACATGGTGGTGCGGCGACCCCGAAAGCCGCCGCTACGTCCTGAGCCGCCTCTCCGAACTGACGATTAAACCCGCCTTCCGCCGTCGCGGCCGGATCGAGACGCAACTCTCGGATCTAAAACGCACCGATCTCGTCGCTCGCATCGAATCCGACCCAGCGGCCTACGTCGCCCAAGAGCGCGTCGTCCGTTCCACCGCGCCGGTTTGGTCGGACGAACAGGTCAAGCGATCGTACATCTCCTTGCGAGCGTTTGTCGCCGCGGCCGATCAGGACTACGTTGTGATGCCGGGCGGCCTCACCCGCGTTTCTGCCACCCTCGGCCCTCTCGAAACTTCGCTCATGGACGGCGAGCGTAGCAAAGACGCCTGGGTGCTTTCCGATGCGCCCGTCTCGTCGGTCACGCTGCTCGCTGCGGCGGATGAACCGCTCGAACTACGTCGCGGCGGCGTCGACCTGCCCAGCCGCGCCGCCGAGCATTTCTTCTGGCTCGGCCGCAACACGGTCCGCGCCGAGTCGCTGGGCAAACTCATCCGCGCCGTCGCCTTGCGGCTGACCAGCGAAGAAGACGCCGAACGCATTCCCGAACTGCCGCTCTTACTGCGCGTACTCGCCGAGCTGGGGCAAATCGAGCCGGGCTACGTCGTCGACGAAATTAAGCTTCAGCTTCCTGCCATCGAGCACCTGCTTCCCGCCGCCGTGTTCGACGACGGGCAGCCCGGCACGCTCCGCTGGACCGTCGCCAATGTCGCGCGGCTTGCTGCCACGGTGCGCGACTTGCTCTCACTCGACACTTGGCGCATCGTCCGCCAAATGGACGACGAGTTCCGCCCGGCGGCCACGGACGACGGTTTTCTCGACATGCTCGTGAAGATCGAAAGCATGTTGTTGCATCTCGCCGCGTTCACCGGCCAGGTGAGCGAAGGCATGACGCGCACGCACGCCTGGCGATTCCTCGACCTGGGCCGCCGGTTGGAACGCACCTTGCAAACGTCGCAGCTTTTCCGCGCTGTGATCGCCGGCGGCGGCGCCGAAGACGCTCCCGCGCTCGAAGCGTTGCTCGAAATTTCCGATAGCCTCATGACGTATCGTTCGCGCTATTTCTCTCGTTTCCAACTCGGAGCCGTGCTCGATTTGCTAATGACCGATGAGACGAACCCGCGCTCGATCGCTCACCAACTGGTGAAATGCGCCGCCCACGCCGCGCAACTCCCGCGCGATTCGGTCGTCCCCGGCCACACCGCGGAAGAACGCCTCGCCGCGTCGCTGCTGCAACTCATCCGCCGCACCGACAGCGAATTGCTCGCGCAGGCCTACGAAGCGGGCGACGAAGATCCGCTGGACAACTTGCTCTCGACGATCGACTCGACGATGCCCAAACTTTCCGACGCCGTCTCGCACCGATACTTTTTCCACAGCGGTTCCGCACAACGACTGGCGCAGAGCTAGTTTTTTTGTGAACCTTGAACTTGATACGGTCATTCTGAGCGCAGCGAAGAATCTAGCACGCACGCCAGATCCTTCGCTACGCTCAGGATGACGACCGCACACTCGACCGCATGAAGTACACGATCGAGCACCGCACCTGGTACGCTTACGCCGAACCGGCGCCAGTTTGCCACAACCTGCTGCACCTCGCGCCGCGCGAGGCCCCGCGCCAAACGTGCCGCGATCACCGCCTGCAAATTACGCCGCCGCCCGCCTCCACGGCGCGGCGAACTGACGCCTTCGGCAACCTCGTCGATTACTTCTCCATCGAAGGCAGCCACACGGGACTTGACGTCATCTCAACGAGCACGGTCGAGGTCAAGCCGCTTGCAATGAGCTCGACGAACGATTCGCCGCGCTGGAACGACGTAGTCCGGATGGTCACCGCAGAGTCCGCGAAGCGTGATTTGCAAACCTACCAACTCACGCTTCCGTCCCCTCGCATCGCCCTCTCGCCAGAGCTTCGCGCGTATGCGGCGCCAAGCTTCCCCGCTGGCCGGCCCCTCGTTGAGGCGGTCGCCCACCTATCGACCCGCATTCACGCCGACTTCGCCTTCGACCCGAAAGCCACCACCGTCCATACGCCGCTGCCGGAGCTGCTCAAGCTCCGCCGCGGGGTCTGCCAGGACTTCGCCCACCTCGCCACGGGGTGCCTCCGCGCGATGGGCCTTCCGGCGCGCTACGTCAGCGGCTATCTCCGCACCGCGCCGCCGCCCGGCAAGCCGCGACTAGTGGGCGCCGACGCATCGCATGCTTGGACCAGCGCCTGGTGCGGCCCGCTCGGTTGGGTGGACTTCGACCCCACCAATGACACCCCCGTGAGCGACTGGCATATCACCATCGCCTGGGGCCGCGACTACGGCGACGTCTGCCCCATTCAGGGCGTCTTCGTGGGCGGCGGCGACCACAGTATGGGCATCAGCGTCGACGTGATTCCCGACGCTCAAGCCTAGCCGCAGGCGTAACCTACAAGCTATTCTTTACCTCTCCCGCCAGACCTCAGCCCTCGGCCCCCGATGTCTTATATTTCCTATTTTATCGACCTCTTCCTCCACCTCGACAAGCATCTCGCACAGCTCGTCGGCGAGTATGGAACGTGGACTTACCTGCTGCTGTTCATCATCGTCTTCTGCGAGACGGGACTGGTCGTAACGCCTATCCTCCCGGGCGATTCACTCCTCTTCGCGGCCGGCGCCATTTGCGCGCTGGATTCCGCGCCGCTTAATCCGCAACTCTTAGTGCTGTTGCTCACCATCGCCGCGGTGCTGGGCGACGCCGTCAACTACCACATCGGCCGCTACTTCGGACCGAAGGTCTTCGCGTTTGAAAAGTCGCGGTTCTTCAACCGGCAGCATCTCTTGAAGACGCAAGAATTCTACGATCGTTATGGCGGCAAGACGCTCATCATCGCCCGCTTCGTGCCGATCGTCCGCACATTCGCGCCGTTCCTCGCCGGCGCCGGCAAGATGAACTACGCCCAGTTCGCAGTTTATAACGTCACCGGCGCCGTGCTGTGGGTCGTCATCGGCGTGTACGCCGGCTACCTATTTGGCGGGGTGAAGCTGGTGCAGGAGAACTTCTCGCTGGTGATCGTCGCCATCGTGGTGATCTCGCTGCTTCCAGCCGCGTTTGAATACTGGCGGGCGAAGCGAACGGCGTCGGCGTCTTAGCGGGAAGGTATGGCGGTGGTCATTCTGAGCGCAGCGAAGAATCTTGCGTCGTTCTAGATTCTTCGCTGCGCTCAGAATGACCCGCTGCGCTCAGAATGACCCGCTGCTCAGAATGACTGGCTCCAGCGGCTTAGCGCTTCAACGGCGCGACGCGCTGGGCGCTTCAACTTCGTACAGCTTCATCTTTCGCAACAGCGACTGGCGAGTCAGTCCCAAGAGTCGAGCCGCCGCAGAGCGGTTGTAAAACGTGTGCTCGAGCGTTCGCACGATGTGATCGCGTTCTATGCCGCCTAGAGTTGGCCAAGCCGCTTCCAATCGCACGACCGGCGCGACCGCTGCTAGCGGAGGATCGTCGCCGTCATTCGCCGCAACCTCCGTCGACTCCATGGCCAACGACAAGATCGGCCTGAGCAGGCTGCCGGTGATGATGTTCGTCGGGCACTTGATCGCGCCCAGTTCGAGCACGTTCCGCAACTGCCGCACGTTGCCCGGCCAGTCGAAACTCGACAGCAAGTCGAGCGCATCGGACGACAGCGAGCAACGCGGCAATCCCTCGGAGGCAAGCTGCCGCAGAAACTCCGCGGCCAACGGCGGAATGTCCTCCCGCCGCGCCCGCAGCGGCGTCGTCCGCAAATGCGCCACGTTGAGTCGATAGTACAAATCCTCGCGGAAGCGCCCGGCGAGCACCTCCGCATGGAGTTCGCGATTCGTCGCAGCCACGATTCGCACGTCGATCGCTTCGCACTGATGCCCGCCCACCGGCGTTACCGCACGCTCCTGCAGCACGCGCAGCAACTTCGACTGCAACGAGAAGTCCAGCTCGCCAATCTCATCGAGAAATAGCGTGCCGTGATTCGCGGCCCGAAAGCACCCTAGCGTCGCGCAATGGGCGCCCGTAAATGCGCCCGCCGTGTGACCGAATAGTTGACTCGCCATCAGCTCGCCGGACATCGACGCGCAGTCGACCGGAATAAACGGCTGCCGCGAGCGAGGCCCCCAGTCGTGAACCTGTCGTGCGACGAGCTCCTTGCCGGTGCCGCTAGGGCCCGTAATCAGTACGTTGGAAGAGTACAGGGCAGCGCGGGCGATCTCGTCGCGCAGCGAGCGCGTCGCCGTCGAGTTGCCAAGAATCTCATGCGCACCTGAACTCTTCGGAAGAGCTTCCGCAGGCATTAGACGCCCCCTTCGTCGCTGACGTCGGCAATACCGGTGAGGCTTTTCGCAGACCGCCCGTCTGCGTGCAACGTCACCCTTCCCTGCCGATAGCACCCGCTAGCATATCCGTAGCGGCGGAAAACGCATTCATGTTATGCAAAATATCGGCGAATTTTGCATCCGAAATGGCACGCCCCGCGTAGCGGGCGCCCCCGTCCGCCCGCGGACACCCCCGCCGTCCGAATGCGGACGAAAGCATCTCGCCGCCGGACGGGCATTCTGGACCTGTAACTCTGAAATGCGACCGACCTTCGCATTTTTCAAAGTTCTATCCTCAATGGCTCTCACCGGTTGCGGCGACTCGCGCCGCGATGCTGGCAGCATTGGCTCGTTTGTTGCTTTTCTCGCCTTCGCCTTCAGCCCAAAGGTACTAACCGAGACAAGTCTGATGAACGTCACGCAACAACGCTTGGCCGACCTGATCATCGTCGACGCTCGTCCCGCCGATTACGACCGGCTGATCGACGACCCGCAATCGCGCCCGCTCGCCATACGCTGCTATGCCACTGCCGAAGCCGCGCTGCGAACCACCGCGGCCGACTCATCGACATTGTGGATGATCAACACGCATCTGCCCGACCTTTCGGGCGTCGAGCTCCTGTCGGAAATTGCGCGGCGGTTTCGCAAGCCGTCGGTATACCTCGTCGGCGACGCATACTCGCCTCACGAAGAGCAAGCCGCGCGAGCCGCCGGCGCCACTTTCTACGTTTGCAAGCCCGCGAGCTTCGCGTGGCTACGCGGCTATCATCCCCGATGTCGTTCGCCGGCGATTCGCGCGGGCCCGAACCTGTGTCCCGCGGCGGAGCATTCGTAGAATCCCCCTCCCTCGAAGGGCGGGGCTACCACGGGAGGGACTAAAATCCTCGACGATCTAACCCTCCACCGAATACGCAACTCATCTCTTAACCAACCGATTCTGACACCACCGTTTAAAGGAGAAGTCTCGTGAACGCGATCCAAAAAAACTTGATGCTTACTCTGGCCCTCGCGGCCGCCACGCTCTCGGCCGCGACGTCGCTGGCCGATCCGCTGCCGGGCCGCGACCTACTGAAGTTCAGCCAACAACCGATGGACTTTACCCCTGTCGGCGGGGCCATCTACTTCGGTCACGACGAGATCAGCACGGCGTACAACACCAGCACCGTGGTGCCGCCGCAGCCAACTGCCCAGTACGTGGGCGAGTTCGTGGCGGATGACTTTGCCGACACGCTCTCGACCCCCGTAGTCCATGTGAAATGGTGGGGATCTTACCGCAACAATTTTCAGAACCCGAACATTCCCGTCAACAAGTTCTTGATCGCCTTCGAGAGCGATCAGCCGCAGGGGCCTGGCGTTCCCTTCAGCTATCCCCTGGCGCCCCTGTTGTCGCAGGTCGTCGACCTTGGGGCATTATCGCCAGCTTCGGGAACATATACCGAAACGGCCATTAGCCCCGGCGGACCGCCGTTGGGTGAAGTCCTATACGAGTACAACGCCGAGCTAGCCGTTCCCTTCCCGCAGCAAGCCGACACGGTGTACTGGCTGAAGATCGTCGCCCTGGTCGACGGCGACCCGAACGATGCAGCCAATCCGGCGCCGCAGTGGGGTTGGCACAATCGCGACTACACCGCGAACAATCCCAACGCGTCGACCGTTCCGTTTCCCAATGAGAACAATCAGGGAACGGCCGCCAACCCGATCTGGCATTTTCAGGACGATGCGATCGCAGGGCGGATGATCGCGAACACGTTTGTAAACACGGCGGGCGTCACCCAGGTGGGGTCGCTCAACCAGTTCCAAAATACGTTCGTGCCCTTGAATTACAACGCCAATCAGGACGGCCCGCAAGGGATCTCAAATTTCTCCCAGGACCAGGCGTTCGAGCTGTTCACGCTGCAAATCCCCGAGCCGGCGAGCTTGATGCTGATGGCCGCGGGCCTGATTGGCGTGGCTGCGGCCCGCCGCCAGCGTCGGGCTTCGTGAAGCCGAGTGCTTTACCAGAGCGCCGGCGGCACTGGCCGTCGGCGTTCTATCACAACGCGCGACATCAATCGAATCTGAAATCACTCGCAATCACTAGCCATCGAAAGGGTACGGCTCATGAAATCGCTCATCACCATCACTCGCTCGCTCCAACTCTCCCGCGTCCTCACCACCGTCATCGCGGTAGCGGCGGCCGCCCCAAGCGCCTACGCGATCATTACGCCCAACCTCGTGACCGACCCAGGCTTCGAATCCAATCCGATATACGCCCCTTTCAACGATATACTCAACGCTCCCTACATTCAAAATCAATGGGGCGAGGAAAACAGCACGATCGTCGCCGGACCCAACGCTGGCGTGACGCCCATCGGCAACAGAATGCTCCGCATGGCCAACTCCGGGGGCGGCGCAACGCAGGCCTTTCAGTTGATCGACGTATCCGCTTACTCCGCCGCCATCAACCTCGGCACCGCGACTGTCACGGGGAGCGCGCTGTACAACGCCCCGACCACCATTGCGGCGGCGGGAGTAGGCGTTAGCGTCAGCTTTTTTGATTCGTCGAACGTCGCGCTCTTCCCAGCTTTCGCCATTGCCGGCCTTCCGGCACTCGATAACAATACCAGCACTTGGGAGCAGCGGAGCGTTACCAGCTTATTGCCAGTCAACACGGCGTTCATACTCATGCAGGTTGCCTACGGAAACGTAAGCATCGGAAACTCGCCAGGTTTCGTCGACGAAACCAGCATGACGCTCAACCTCGTGCCGGAACCGACGTCCATCGCGCTGAGCGGCATTGCCTTGGCCGGCGCCCTGTTATTGCGGAAGCGGCGGTAGGTTCGGTGACGCAAGGTTACGACAATGTAAATCCCCGCTCACTCGGCCAACGGGTCGAGGAGCGGGGATTCTTTTTTTGTGCCAAGGTCGCGGCGCGGGATCCCTAACCGCGTCGACCTGCGCATAATGAAATGCGGCCCGATTCCTGCCGCGGACGATGCGAAAGTTGTTAGCCGTGCCGACGACATTTGACATCGCCGCGTCCGGATTCTCCATTCGCTCCGCGGCAGCGAGCGATCGCAAAGCGTGCCGGATGTTGTTGCCGGACATGCCCGGCGCCGCGCGCTTCATCGTCGCCGTCGACGGCGTCCACGGCCTCGTCATCGGCGCCGCCGCGATGGCCGACCAGCGGCGCTCACGCCCCTGGCGAGGATCGGGAATCGCGGTTCACGTGATCCAACCATGCCGCCGTCGAGGCGTGGGTCGCGCCTTGTGCAACGAAGTCGCGCGGCTCGCGCTGGCGGAGGGCGATGAGGCGCTCTACCTCGCCCAGCGCGTCGAAATGAAGGCGCCGGACATGAAGCCCTGGCAGCAGCTCAAATTCGACGTCTGCGAAACTGTTCGCGAGCACGAGTTGCCCCTTGCCTCTCTGGAACCGCTGCTGGCCCCGCTCGTCGAGCGATTTCGCCGCCGCGGCGGTATTCCTGCGGATGCGAGCATCGTTCCACTGCTCTCCGCGGATCGCGAAGCCGTCTTGCAACTTCATTTGCAGGGCATGGGCGGCGACCGCGCGACGCTGTGGAACAAACTGACCGGCAACGCGCCGGGCTCGTTCCACCCGCGGTATTCCTGCGTGCTGGTCGTCGGCGGGCGAACGCTGGGGTGCATCCTGGGCCATCGCACGTCGGAAACGCTCGCCGTGGTCGACGCCACGATCGTGGCGCCGGAGCTTCGCGGCGGCTGGGCGAACCTTTGGCTCAAGCTCGAAGGCACGCGCAACGCCATGTCGCAAGGGGTGAGCCATTTCCAGTTCACCACGTTCGACCAATACGCCGACACGCGGAGCTTCACCGACCGGCTCGGCGGCGTCACCACGCGCGTATGGGCGCTGATGGCGCGTCGCTTAACGTAATTCCGCAGCCTGCGAATCGTTCAGGGCCTGCGCGTACGCCGCCTGATCTCGCGCGTCGACGAGACGGCCCTCGTGCAGCGCGATGTGCGACCGCATCAGCGCGAACTCGGCTGATTCGACGGCGTTTAGCTCCAGCCAATGCAGCGCCTCGGCGGCGGCGGCGTACCGCCCGCTTCGAAAGCACGCTCGCGCCAGCAAGTGACGCACGGCGGTAGCGTTAGGGTCCGTCGCAGCCGCCGCTTCCAGCACGTCGATCGCTTGCACGACTTCTCCAGAGGCCATTAAACTTCGCGCCCGATCGAGCTTGCGCGAAACGAGCTCGCGAAGCGCCGCTCGCTCCGCCGATATGTCCAGCGGATCGACGTAGCCCAACTCTAACAAATGGCGCACCGCCGCTTGCTCGCAGTCGCCCGGTTCGACCTCCGGCGAAGGCGTCAACGGTTTTGGCTCCGACGTCGTCCTCGCTGGGCCATGAGGCACCAAGCCGCCATTAGGACGGCGCCCAGCCCGCTGATTAGAAGCGACCCCGGCTCCGGAACCGGGGCGCCGGCGACGTCGTTCGATGGATTGACAGCGACGACGGCCGATCCGAACTCGCTGCGCCACAGGGCCAGGTCGTCGCCGTTCACCCGCCCGTCCCCGGTGGCGTCGGCGCCGGTGAAGGGAATGGCCGACTGGCCAACCGTTCGCTGCCATACGAGAAAATCTCGCCCGTCGACATCGCCATCGTTATCGAAGTCGCCATCGCCGACGGTCACTCCGGTGGCGCCCGCGGCGATGGGCGTGTTTACCGTCGATTCGTACCCATACCCCACGACTTCGCCGGTCGCGTCGGCTTCATTGGTAATGCGCACCCCGATCCAGCCGTTCCAAAGGGCGCTGAACTGCTCGGTGCTCGTCGAATTCAAATCGAGCCGGACGCCCAGGTAGCGAATCTCGCCGCCTAGCCCGCTCCACTCCGACACGTCGGTCGGGGGCGCCACCAGTTGGCCGCCTAAGACCTGGTCGATCTGGCCGCGGTCTTCGTCGAGCAGTCGATTGTGGCGGCGGTGAACGCCGTCGCTTCCGTAATTCGCCGTTTCCTGAAAGATCCAACTGCGCATGCCGGGCGGCGTGCCGCCGATGACGTCGCCAGCGTTCAGCGCCGCCGGATAGTAGTCGTCCGCGGGCGCGGGGGGCGTCGGGGTCGGCGCCGTTTGCGCCTGCAGGTAGGCGTGCCCGGTGTTCCTCACCACGCCGGGCGGCGGAGCAAAAGTGGCGCCTTGGTCGATGGGAAACGGATTGGTCGCACTGTTAACGTCATTCTTGTCCAACTGCAAGTAATCTAGATTGGTCCCCGATACGTTGACCCGATCGTGGTCGATCTGAAAGTCGACCAGGTTGTCGCTATTGAAGTCGATATTGACATGCTGATTGATTCCAAAGGGCTGCAGCGTCGTGTTCGCCACGACGGCGCCGTCCGCGGTCGACGTGAGCGAAGCTCCGGCGCCAACGGCAGCAAGATACCCTGCCAGCCGCCGCTGGAGCGCCTCGTCGAATCCCACGGAGCGATCTGTTGCCGAGATATCCATGTGCGCCTCGATGAGTGAGAATTCTGAGAGCGACTGTCATCCTGAGCGGAGCGAAGGATCTAGCGTAGTTCTAGATTCTTCGCTCCGCTCAGAATGACGGTTTCTGCCAAGAGCAAGCAGGAAGCGCTTCAGAATGGCGGCGCCTCACGACAAAGTCAAACTTCCGCGACGGATTCTTCACAACGTTGCGCAAAATGCAGGAACGCGCACGCAAAACCGAGCCGCAGACGCGGTTCTAATTCCCCTCCCTGGAAGGGAGGGGCTAGGGGAGGGATTAACACGTTCAATGACCTATCCTCATCCTGCGCGCAAGGAAGGCGTTCTGAAACCGCTCTACTTCACCTCGAACCAATACGGCATCATCAGCGCCACCGGCTCGCGCATTACCTGGCGAAGCTGGATCGCGTGTTGCAGCGCGCCCTTCAGTTCCGGCGCCAGCGCCGCAATGCCGCCGAACAACTGCATCTGCGCTTCCTTCTCGGCATCCATGTCGCCGCCGAACAGCGCTTCTAACGGATTCTCGGGTTTGGGCAGTAACTTGATTTCGACCTTCTCGTCCGGATCGAGCCCCGCGAGCCGTTTCGCCGATTGAATGGCGTCGCGGAGCGTGCCAATCTCGTCGACGAGGCCGTGCCGCTTCGCCACGCGGCCGGTAAACACCTGGCCGCCGGCGAACTTTTCGAGAACGTCCTTTTCCAGGCGTCGGCCCTTGGCCGCCTTTGCGGTGAACTGGGCGTAAATGTCCTTCATCGACTTCTCGATGACGGCTCGCTCGCCGTCGGAAAACTTGTTCGTCGGCGAGAAGATGCCGCTGTTGTCGCCGCGAGAAATCGTCTCCGTGTCGATGCCCAGTTTGCCGAACAAGCCTTTCATCGACAGCTTGCCGCCCACCACCCCGATCGACCCGGTGATGGTGCCCGGCTCGGCGAAAATGCGATCGGCGCCCATCGAAATGTAGTAGCCGCCGCTCGCGGCAACGTCGCCCATGCTGGCCACGATCGGCTTCTCAATCGCCTGCGTTTGCCGCCAAATGAGATCGCTCGCCAGCGCCGACCCGCCGGGGCTGTCGACCCGCAGCACGATCGCCTTTACGCTGTCGTCATCGGCCGCTTCCTTCAAAGCCTCGACGATCGTCGTGGAACCTATCGTGCTGCCGCCGAACACACCGCTCTGATTTTTGCCGCTCATGATCGGCCCGACCGCATACACGACCGCCACCTTGGGCTGTTTGTCGCCGCCCTTCGCTCCGCCGTCGCCCAGTACCGCCTGGAACAGTTTCATCATGCCCATCGGGCCGGAGAAGTCGGTGTCGACCTTCTTCTTGGCGTAGTTTTCGACGTACACCAGCTTGTCGGCCTTGTATTCCTTTGCCAGCTCCGCACGGAACTGGTCGGGGTACGCGACGCGATCGATCAGCCCCGCCTCCTTGGCGTCGCTGGCCATGAGCAACCCGCTATCGACCGCTTGGCGAACTTCTTCGACCTTGAGATCGCGGTCGGACGCGATGGTCGTCAGCATCTCGTCGTAGAAATCGTCGACCAGCGCCGTCATGTTCTTGCGGACCGGTTCGCTCAGGCTGTCGCGCGTGTAGGGCTCAGCCGCGCCTTTGTAATCGCCCACATGCAGCATGTCGGCCTCGATGCCGATCTTGGCGAACATGTCCTTATAGAATGCGAATTCCGCCCGCACGCCGGGCAGCAGCACTTCGCCCGACTCGGGCATGATGATTTCATCGCACGCCGCGGCCAGTTCATACTGCGGCCCCATCGCCGATTCAACCAGCGCGTACACCTTCTTGCCCTTCGACTGCACGCGTTTGATGGAGTCGCGAAGCTCGTTGAGCTTG
>JBGSYU010000296.1:0-3691 GCA_041750715.1 Lacipirellula sp. | reverse complement strand
TGCGTCCGCAGCGACCGCTCGCTCTCGGTGAGCGCGTCGTGATCGCGCTGCGCCGCGTCGAGCCGTTTCTGGGCCATTTTCAGCGCGTCAATCTGCGGCTGCAATCCTTCAAGATCGGTTTCGGTCAGCTCCCGCAGCCGCTGGCCATCTTTCAGGCCCAGCGCTTCGCCCAGCCGCTTTTGTTCGGCGGTAACCCGCGACTCGTACTGCTTGGCTTCACGCTCCAAATCGTCCTGCTGTCGCTGGAGCGACTGGAGCCAATCTCGCTGCTCGCCCAGGGCGTCGATCCGCGAAGCGTTTCGCACCAGCAGTTCGTTAATCCCCAGGCGGTCCGCCTCGTCCCGAAGCTGATGCCGCTGCCCCTGCAGCACGTCGGCCTGCCGCTGGTGCTTTTCAATGTCGGCGTTGACGGCATTGAGCCGATCGATCGCGTCGGCCGGCAACTTCACGCGCCCGCTCAGGTGGTTCAGTTGCTCGGCGAGCTTTTCCCGCTTCCGCCAATTCGGCTTCAGCCCGACCGCGATCTCAATTGTGCGGGCGTGATGCTCCGCCTTTCGCACCCCCGCCTCGACGGCGATGATCTGCTCATCCAGTTCCTTGATCTTCACCGCCAGTTGCGACCACACCCGATTCTGCTCGCGGAGCCGATCCACTTCCGATCGCAACGTATCGCGCTGCGCTGAAAGGCTCACGATCCGCGAACCGCCCGTGTCGGACAACAGGGCCTGCCGCTCGCGGCTTAGCGATTGAATCACGTCGTACAAACTGACCCGATCGAGCCCCGAAGTCAGCCGATAAATCCACTCCCCCGCCTTCGAGCCCGACAGCATGCCAAGCTCTTGGATCTCGTCCAAACTCACTGCAAACACATTCGAGTACGTCGCTTCGTCAACGTCGGCCAATGCCTCGCGCAGCAGCCGATCGCCGCCCGTCGCGCCATCACTCGTCGTGCAAATGACTCGGCCCACGTCATCCGGTCCGCGATCGGCGATCCGGCTCGCGCGAAACCGCTGCTCCCCCTCGGCAATGCCCAGCACGCCGCCCGGCTGCCCGCCGTCCAGCGGCGGCAAGTACCGCTTGCGCCGCGAAGGCGTCATGCCGTACAGCACGCTGCGTACGAACTGCATCACGGTCGTCTTACCGGCCTCGTTGGCCCCGTAAAACGTCGTCACGCGCCGCGAGAGATTGGTCTGCTTCAGGTTATGCCACACCCCGAAGCCGTCGATTTCCAGATCGGTGATTTTCATGGGAAAGCTTTCAGCTATCAGCGTTCAGCCAGGAAGCGGACATCCCGTCGCCAGTCTGGCTGACGGCTGACCGCTGACGGCTGACAGCTATTCTTCTTCCACGCTCAACAAATCCATGCTCAGCTTTGACGCCGCCAGCACCAAATCGCCGCGGTCGCCTGCCGACACCTTCGCCAGTTCCGCGAACGACCCCGTGCGATGGCTATCCGGCAAAAACTCCTCCAGCGCCAGCTCCAACTCGGCCTTCGTCTCCAACTCGCGAATCTGCCGCAACACGTCGCCGCGAATCGTCTCCTCGTCGTACCACTCCGCCGGCACGCACAGTGGCTCGTCGCATTCGATGGCCACGCTCCACACGGCGGGCGAATGCTTGCCGTATTTGGCGCGAAGCTGCGCGACTAGCACATCGCTCAGGCCGCCGGGTCGCAGTTGATTTAATAGCTCCCCGCGACCGGTGATTTTCCAGGTAATGAGCAGATCGCGGTCCGGGTGCTTGGCCTTGAGCGCGGCGATGCGAGCGTCCATCTGGCCCATGAGCGAGTCTTCATCCGCGCCCGCGGTCAGGTCGATCGTCTCGTCCAGCCACCGCACGATGTCGGTCGCCACAAACGTGGTCTTCACATGCCCCGATTCGTCGACGCTGACCACCGTGCAGCCGTGCGGGCCCATCTCGCCCGGCTCACGCCCCTGCGGCGTGCCGGCGTAGTGAGCGATCCCCGGCGACTGATCGACCGTCTGCCGCCGGTGCTGCCCGCCCAGGGCCATGTAGTGAACGCGATCCCCTTCGGCGCCGGCCGACGCCGCCGTGCCGTGAGACACGCCAACGGTAAACAGCCCCTTGGCATCGCGATGAAACCCGCTGTCGTCGGGCGCCTGGCCTGGACTGCGGCTAATCCCCTGAACGCGGGCGACCGTCTTGCCGTCGCGCTGATGCTCAAAATTCCCCACCCGCCCCGCGGGAAACCGATGCACCGTCGCCGGCAACGCCGCCACCGCGGGCCACGCATCGGCCGGATCGACCTGCCCGCCGGCCCAATACACGGCGATGCCATGATCGGCGAGCCGCTTAAACTGCTCCCTAAGAAACACGATCGCCCGCGGCCCTGCGCGGTCAAGATGCACCACGTCGCCCGCGAGCAACAGCGCATCAGCGCCCTGGGTCAGCGCCGTCTCAAAGATCTGCTCCGCCGCCAGATACGGCGCTTCGAGAAACGCCTCGCGCAATGAATCGGGAATCTCCGAAACGCCCGACAACGGGCGCTCCAGATGCAGATCGGCCGTATGTACGAACCGAAGCGGGGGCTGCGACATCGACGCCTCCTTGCGTGCAAACACTTGGCCAGGTCTCTCCGAGACCTGAACCGGAGTTTCGGAGAAACTCCGCCACGTGAAATTTGAATGCCGGTAGTCTAGCCGCAATCGGCAAACCGGCCAACTTCAGCTAGCGTGAGTGCTAGCACCGGACAACGATGGGCATCCCGGTCATTGAACGATCTCGGGAGTTGCGATCGGAGGATCAGAAAGCCCTTCCTCAGGCCGAGCGAGGTGAGTCGCCAGATCTCGAAAGGTGGCTAAACCATGAAAGCTTACACTTGTAGGCGGAATCAAAAATGCTACGAACCAAATCCCGAGAATTCCTACGCCGAGAAATAGTACCGCGCCTATAACCAGCCAAGGATTCCCAAAAACATGCCCCAGGCCCAACAGAGCAAGTCCAATCATCGTCCCACAGCAGAGAATGCTCTGCGGGCGATTGACGACTTCAACGGGAGGAAGTCCTCCCAGCTTTAACAACGCAATCCGTTCAAAGAACGTGCTGGCGTGTCGCCGTGTGTACGGCGCTAGGGGCGTCGATGGCGATAGCATAGAAACGTCGGCTCCATCCTCGCGGAGTAACTCTCGAACTGCCAAGAAAGCGCCCGCGGATTCGCAAGGAGGACCGAGAACTGACGCCGCTCGAAACGCCGGACGCACACCATGCTTCGCAATGAACTGACAAACGTCGCCTAAAGTGCGGTCTTTCGTTGGAAGCAAGACGTTTCGCCACTCGGCAAGCGGCCGGTCCATCCTCCAAATACGATTCATCGCGTGGGCAAAGCTTCTCCAACTAAAGAAGTCATCCATCAAGCCGTCACGCCAATCGCTGATAGAAGTCGCGATGTCGAGTTTCAATTCGACGTCAGCCTCGTCGAGGTCCACGCATTGATGATACTCGTCGGCAAAAGCCTGGAAGACGAACTCCTGCGTCACAGGCAACAATTGCAGCGAGTCGGGAAAGTCCATCGTTCCTCCAGCACTATTGGGGTCGCCAGTATCAACGGAGACTCATCCTCTAACACTCCTTAAGGATCGAGTCTAATATCTCCGGCGTCATACCTCTCGCTTCCGCCTCCCGGCCAATGTCATCCATGATATCTTCAAGTGAACGACGAGGTCGAAGAATC
>JBGSYU010000295.1:0-4828 GCA_041750715.1 Lacipirellula sp. | reverse complement strand
TCGAGATGCTCGCCGACGCCGATGTACTTGATCGGCACGCCGGTGACGTGCTTTACCGAGAGGGCCGCGCCGCCGCGGGCGTCGCCGTCGAGCTTGGTGAGAATTACGCCGTCGAGTTCCAACGCATCGTTGAATGCCTTGGCGCTGTTGACGGCGTCCTGGCCGGTCATGCTGTCGATCACCAGCAGCACCTGGTCGGGCGCCGCCTGGCGGTCGATGCGTTTCAGTTCGTCCATCAGCTCATCGTCGACGTGCAACCGACCGGCGGTGTCGAGAATGATGACGTCGGCGCCGGTCTTCTTGGCGTGAGCCATCGCCGCCCGAGTGACGGCGACGGGATCCTTCTGAGTGCGATCGGAAAAGACCGGCACGCCGAGCTGCTCGCCGATGATGTGAAGCTGATCGATGGCGGCGGGGCGCTGGAGGTCGGCGGCGACCATCAGCGGCGAGCGGCCAGCCGCTTTCAGCAGGCGGCCGAGCTTGCCGCTGGACGTGGTCTTTCCCGAACCCTGCAGGCCGCACATCATCAGGACGGTGACATCGTCCTTGCCCTTGAGGTGGAGCGAGTGGTCGACCGGGCCCATGAGGTCGATGAGGGCCTCGTGGACGATGCCGACGACTTGCTGGCTGGGATTGAGCGACTTAAGCACCCGCTCGCCGACGGCTTCGTCGGTGACCCGCTTCATGAAGTCGCGAACGACCGCGAAGCTGACGTCGGCCTCCAGCAGCGAACGCTCGACAAGCTTCAGCCCGTCGCGCATGTTGCCTTCGGAGAGTTTCCCTTGGCCGCGAAGGGTTTTGAAGGCGCCGGTGAGGCCGTCTTGGAGGGCTTCGAACATGGTGGCTGGGGGCTGGGGGTTGGGGGCTGGTGAAACGGGAATTTTAACCGAATGGATTCGTTCGGGGCAGGGCTGCGGGCGTCGTATAGAGCCGGTCCATCCTGGACCGGCGTGATGGGATTGCGAACTCGCGAGTGCTTCGCCATGGAAGACTTCCGGCCAGGATGGCCGGGCTATCTACTGGCGAACAGCTTGGCTTGGGCGGCGACGTCGACTCCGACGCTTTCGCTCCAGGCGTTGAGGAGCTGGCGGTAGGTGGGGCCGGGTTGGCCGTCGGCAATGGGCTTTCCGTCTTGCCGGACGACGGGTTGGATGCAGATCGACGTGCTGGTTAGAAATGCCTCGTCAGCGGCGGCTAGTTCTGCGGGAAGGATATCGGCTTCGCGGTGCGGGATGCCGAGTTCGTCAGCAATCTCAAACAAAAACTGCTGGCTGATACCGGGCAAGACTCCATCGAGCCGTGGCGTAACGAGGCCGCGATCCTTGAAATACGCGATAACATTCGCCGTCGACGCCTCGCCGAGGAAGCCGCGTTGGTCGAGCAGCAGCGCCCGGGCGCCGGGACGGCGGCGGGCGGCTTCCTGGTCGGCTAGGTAGTAGTGCATGCGGCTGCGGCACTTCAGCTCCGGCGGCCAGCAGTTCGCGGGGGTCTGCCGGATGTCGGTGATGCAAACCTCGACGCCGGTTTCGAATTTGTGCGCCCAGGCGGCGAAGGGGATGGGCCCGCCGTGGATGCACACCGTGGGTCGCGCCGCATCGGCGGTCGCTCCGGGCGTGATCAGCGCCGCAATGTTCCAGTCGTCGCCCGCCGCCACAAGCTCGGCGTTGATATCGGCGAAGGCGGCGATCGCGTCGCGCACCTCGGCGATTAGCGCCGCAGCGTCCCAACCGACGATCTCGATCGAGCGCCGCAACCGCGACAAATGCTCATCTACTCGAAAGGGGCGCGCGTTAAACGTCCGCAGTCGCTCGACGACGGTGACGCCCAGTACAAAGCCCAGGTCGCCCACCGGGATCGCAAGTTCGCTTGCCGACAACCACGCGCCGTTAAGATACGCCTGCCCCAGATTCATGCGACTGAGTATGTCCGCAGCGGATAAAGCGGTCAAACACCTCAGGATCTCAGCAGCGTTGCAAAAAATCCGCACGTTGTATTTGCACATCAACCGCAGTGTTGTAGAGTTGCTCAGCCCACCGCTTTGCCCTCCCCTCCCCCATGGCAAAGCACACCTCCCCCCCGTAGCGCCTTCGCCAAGCGCGGAGAACCCAGTCATGCGGAAGTTGACGATTCTGTTGGCATTAGCCGCCGTGATGGCCAGTAGCGGTTGTAGCAACTGCTGCATCGGCCGCTGCCGCAACCTGTTTCACAAAGGCTCGCCGTGCGGAACGACCGTGGCCCCGGCGGTGCTCGGCGCCCCCCTGGCCATGGGCACCCCGTATGCGACTCCCGTGGCAGTGCCGTACTCGCAGCCGATGGTGAGCGCTCCCATGATGAGCGCCCCGATGTGCGTCGAGCAGCAGCCGTGCAACCCATGCCCTCAGCAGTGTTCCGATCCCTGCGCCGATCCCTGCGGTTACGGCGCGGTGAGCATGGGCTACATGGGCGGCTACACTTCCGACCCGTCCGACGGATCGTGCTGCGACGGCTCGGGCGGCGCCACAATGCAAATGGAGCCGGGCGCCACGATGCAGATGACCCCCGGCGCGACGATGCCCATGGAATCGGGGCAGATCATGCCCAGCCCGCAGCCTTAATCGGCGCATCGCCCATCGGAGCCGCTCGACTCGCGCCATCCTGAACGCGGCCGGGCGGCTTCGATGTTTTGGCGGGTTCAGCCCAGACCTAGCTTGGTCCGGGCTAGCGCCACGAGAAATTCGCTTGCTCGCCGGGATTGGACTATTCTGAAGTAGTCCCACCTCCAACATGGCCGGCAGATTTATGGTTACGTCGCTCGCGCATCCCCCACTCGTCGTTCGCGCGGCGCTTGCCATCTTCGCGATTTCCGCGTTCACAACTCGAACCGCGGCCGATGACGCCAACAAGGTCGCCACGGAGATCATCCAGGAGGCGACGCAACAGCCCACCGCCGTCCGCTACGGCGCGTCGATCGCCACGCGCTACAAGGTGGGCGCCAAGATCAAATCGAAGGGCGGCGCCGTTCAAAACATTCTGATGATGGTCGCCGTGCCGCTTCAGTGCGGCGAGCAGGACGTGCTGGTCGTCCAGGAAGATTTTTCGCCGCATATCGAACGCGTCGAGTTTCGCCAATTGCCGGACGACAAGCGGGCGGAGCCCGGCGCGCAGCAAATGCTGATCGCGATCTCCGAATTGCCCCCGCGGCAGGAAGCCTACGCCCTCATAACCTACGAGGTGGTCACCAAGGCGATTCTCCCGCCGGAAGCGACCGCGTCGCTGAAGGCGCCGGCGAAGCCCGATCGGACGATCAAGCCGTATCTCTCGGCCAGCCCGTTTATCAACGTGAACCACCGCAAGATTCGCGAGGCGGTGAAGGAAGCCCTCGCCGCGCCAAAGAAAGAACCCGAAACGGAAGCCACCCCCGCCGCTAGCGGCTTAGCGCAAAACGAATCGCCGGGCGCGGACTCCTCCGCCTACGAAGAAGTCGACGCCAAGGACCCTGCCGCCGCCGAACCAGCCGCCACTTTCCAAACCGGCCCGACAATCGAACCAGACTCCGCCGCCGCAGCCAACGAAGTCCTCGCCCCAAACGATTGGCAGCGCGTCGAAGCCCTCTACGACTACGTCATCGAGCATGTGAAGTACGAGGACGGCGCCCAGGACAAGTCCTCCGTCCAGGCCCTGCAAGACGGCAAGGCCGATTGCCACGGCATTTCGGCCCTGTTCGTCGCCATGTGCCGCACCGCGAAGGTGCCAGCCCGCATGGTGTGGGTCGACGAACACCAGTACGCCGAGTTTTATCTCGAAGACGAGGCCGGCAAGGGTCACTGGTACCCGGTGCAGTCGGCCGGCACGCGCGCCTTTGGCGAAATGCCGACGCCCAAAGTCATCCTGCAAAAGGGCGACAACTTTCGCGTGCCCGAACGCCGCCGCGAGCGACTGCGCTACGCCTCGGACTTCACGATCTTGCTCTCGCTGGAGAAGTACAAGCCGACCGTGACGTACATCCGCGAACAACTTTAGCGAAGGGGGAAGGCGGAAGGCGGAAGGGGGAATTAAGGCACTTTACTGGGCCTTCCCCCCTCCTCCTTCCGCCTTCCCCCTTTCCGCAAGCGCCTCATCCAGCGCCGCCTCTAACCCCGCCTGGCCCGCCCCCAGCGCCGACCACCGCGCCCGTCCATCGGCCCCAAACACGATCGTCACTGGAATCCCCGGTATCTCCAGCGCGTTCCAAAAGTCCATCGCGCCGTAGCCCACCGGCCAATCGAAGCCGGGCGTGTCCGCGATAAACTCCCGCACCCGCGGCAAGTCGCGCTCGGTTTCCGACGTGAGGCCGACGAACGCGACCCCCAACGGCCGGTAACGCTTCGCCACCTCCGCCAGCCGCGGAATCTCCTGCCGGCACGGCACGCACCAGGTCGCCCAAAGATCGACGACCACCACCTTGCCCGCGGGGTCGAACGCCTCTCCCTCCGGCACATTCAGCCACCCCGCCACATCCATCGGCGGCATCGGCGTGCCAGGCGCGAGCGGCGGCCCCGACGCCATCGGCGCCTGAAGCTTCCAAACCACCAGCCCCGCCACGGCGACGAGTAGCACCAGCCCGACCGTATCGACAGTATTTGAGCGAGATCCCATGCAAACCACTATAGCGAATGGGACACCGCCGGCAGTGGGTCCGTGTGGCGCATAAACGTACCCATCTCGCTCCGCGAGAGGGCTCTCTGCTCGCGGAGCGAGCAGACTACATTGGAAATCGCGCGCTACGCAGCCGCCCTGCGCCGACAAAGCAGCGCCAGCAATCCCGCCGCGGCCAGCGCCAACGTGCTTGGCTCCGGCACGGTCCCCGCAT
>JBGSYU010000294.1:0-1923 GCA_041750715.1 Lacipirellula sp. | reverse complement strand
TCCAGATAGCAGGGCAGCGAGGCGACAATTTCCACGTCGTGGCGGGCAAGGAACTCGGGCAAATGAGTGAATCCGGGGGCCGTGAGAATCGTCAGATTGCAGCGATCAATCACTCGTCTGCCAAGGCGTCGCGCCTCCTCGGCGATCCACTCGAAATGAGGGTTCATCTCGGGAGCGCCTCCCGTAATGTCAAGCGTGGGAATATCGGCGATCGCCAATGCCTGCAGACAGGCGGCCGCCGTTTCGCGTGACATCAATTCGCGTCGGTCGGGCCCCGCGTCGACATGACAGTGATGGCACGTCTGATTGCAAAGCTTGCCAACATTGATTTGCAACACCTCGATCCCGCCGGCGGTCAACGGCCCTAGGCCATGATCCGCCAAAGTTTGCGCGAACGAAGGCCACGACACGCCATTTTCGAGTACTCGTCGCTGCTCGACGGATTTGGCGAGTGCGGCGTTGCGACGAGCGAGCGAAAGGTTAACCACAGGTGACTCCCAAAAACGCACGAGATTGAACCCGATTGACGATGTGTTCTGACACAGTTCCTCGTCGTTTGCCCTATAATCGCGGCGAGATTTCCCCACATCTTCCATCTCGACGCGCGGTTTGGAGATCGTCGACGCGCTGCAACGGACTCATTTGGGACTACTCGGCGCCCCACATGAAATGGCGAGGCAAGGCGCGTCACTGTCGTCGGGCGGGGGCCAGGCGGCTGCGAATGGAACAAGCTCGCCGCGGAGTATTCGCAGCTCGCGCGGCGCCTCGATTCCGATAACGACGCGGTTGCCGGAAACGGCTCGCACATGCACGATCGTGTCGTTGCCAATCATCACTAACTCGCCGCTCCGCCTGGTCAACACCAACATCTGTAGTCCTCCTTGAATAGCGGTCTACGCACATTCCTTGAACTCGCGGTACTAGCAACAACTCCCTTGCTCACCGCTGCACGGTCCCGCCGCCGGCGTGGTCGCGGCATAGTCGAGGCCCTTGGACTCGCGCGGGTGGCGCAATGTGGCACGGCGACAGTCGAATGGCGTCGCATCCGCAACGGCAATGTCGACGCGGGGCTCGACGGCGTCGAAGTGGCCCGCATACGGCGGCCGCTGAAGAAGCTGTGACGTCTTATCGCACACCGCCATCCGCGCTCCGCGAACGTAGACGTGCCCGTCGTCGTCTTCAACCTTCTTGAACGGGCCGCGATAAATGACGGCCTGATTCCTTTCGAGGCACGGTCCCTGCTTCCCTTTGTAGGCGACGACGGTGACGGACCGAAACTCAATTCCAGCCACGGTCTGCCAAGGCTCTCGCTGCCTTTTGACAATCTCGATGCCGTGAAAGCCTGCCTCCACAAACGCTTCTAAGAACCGGTCTTCCCGGAAGGCGCCGGAAACACACCCCGACCATAGCGTGGGATCCGCCTGGAGTTCCTCCGGCACGTCTTCATCAGCGACAATGTCGCTGATTGCCGCCCGACCTCCGCGTTTCAGCACGCGAAATACCTCGTAAAAGAGCTGCCGACGATCCTCCTGGCGCACCAGGTTCAATACGCAGTTCGAGACGACGCAGTCAATTGACTCATCGGCAATCAGAGGTTGCTCGTGCCGTAGCCGATCCTCAAGGCGCCGCAGCGCGAGCCAGTCGGACGGGTCGCGCACCGGGTGCTGCTGCAACTCGCGGCCCAGCAAGTCCATGTCCAGTCGCAGGTCTTGGATGAGACCGTAGCGAAAGTCGACATTGCTGAAAGTCAAACGATCGGCCACCATCTGCTGGTGGCGGCGGGCCAGCGCGAGCATTTCGGAGTTACAGTCAACGCCCACGACGCGACCGCATTTACCGACGACCTGCGCCAGGATGTAGCACAGCTTTCCGCCGCCGGAACCGAGATCGAGAACCGTCTCGCCCTCGTGGACGTAGGGCGTT
>JBGSYU010000293.1:0-6050 GCA_041750715.1 Lacipirellula sp. | reverse complement strand
CAATTTTCAGAAGAACTACGATCTTGCGACCGACACGTACCGTTCGACGTACTCCGAAATCGACGTCAGTTGCGAAACGTGCCATGGCCCGGGCAGCGTCCACGTCGAGCTCGCCAAGGGCCGTTCGCTGTTTTGGGATCGACGCGTGAGGTACGGTTTAACGAACACCTTGAAGAACGCGTCCAACGAACGGCAGCTTAACACCTGCGCTCCATGCCACTCGCGGCGGTCGATGATTCACCCCGACTACCGCGCGGGCGACAACTTTCTCGATCACTACCAGCCTTCGCTGCTTCAGGCCGGCCTGTACCACGCCGACGGGCAAATCCTCGACGAAGTGTTCGAATACGGATCGTTCGCCCAAAGCCGCATGTTTCGCAAAGGCGTGAAGTGCACCGATTGCCACGATCCCCATTCGCTGAAGCTAAAATACGAGGGCAATCGGCTCTGCGCTCAGTGCCACCTGCCGGCGAAGTACGACGGGCCGGCGCATCACCATCACGAGAACGCGGTCGCCGGAGCCGCGGAAACGCAGTGCGTGACCTGCCATATGCCGACGACGACCTATATGGGCGTCGACGAGCGCCGCGATCATGGCATTCGCGTACCTCGGCCTGATTTGACGGTCGCGATCGGCACGCCCAACGTCTGCAACCGCTGCCACACGAAGCCAAGCGAAGACGCGGCATGGGCCGCCAGCGCGATTGAAACATGGTATGGGGTCAAGCGGCCGGACGACCCGCACTATGCGTCGGCGCTCGATGCCGCCCGGCGCGGCAAACCGCAAGGTGAAGATTTGCTGCGGCAAGTCTTGCGGAGAAAAGAAACGCCCGAGATCGTGCGGGCGACGGCCGTCGAACTCCTGCAAGGCTACGACAGCGTCGAAAGCATGCGCATGCGGCGCGACGCTCTCGACGATCCCAATCCGCTGGTGCGGAGCGCGGCCATTCGCGCATTTCCGATCGGCGCCATCGGTGGCTTCATTCAGTACATCGGCCCGAAACTCTCAGACAGCGTGCGAAGCGTGCGGCTGGCGGCGGCCTCGTTGCTGACGACCAATGCCAAGCTGCTGGCGAATTCGGAGTTTCGACCTTCCCTAGAAAAGGCGGTCGAGGAATACCGCGCCGGGCAACTTGCGCAAATCGACCGAGCTGAATCGAGCCGCAATCTCGGCAACCTGAGCTACGAATTAGGCGATTCGGTCGCCGCCGTACGATCGTTCCGCACGGCGATTCGCCAGCAGCCGTCCCGCACTCAGCTACGCACTGAGCTTAGCCAGATTCTAGCCGCCATGGCCGAAGATCCGAAAGAAGCGGACGCATGGCGCGAGATCGGCGGCACGCAAGAGGAGATTCGCTTGCTTCGGGAACAAGAAGTTAATCTGCTCGTGCGGGATGCAAAGCTGCTCCGCGGCGATGCGGGGCCGGATTTTCATCGTGGCCGCTTGTTGGTGCTGCTAAAGCGAGACGAAGAGGCGCTCCATGCGTTTCGCGAGTCGACTCGATTGGCTCCCGACGACTACGAGTATTGGATGTGGGTGGCGCTCGTTTGCGAGCGGCTTCAACAGTGGGAGGAAGGCGTACACGCCCTAAAAGAGATGGCGAGATTGCGGCCTGACGCCGACGAGTGGAAGGGATTGCGAGCCCGATTCTTGGAGACCATCCAGAAGCAAGACGCCGATTCATCCGACTCATCTAACGCATCGCCCGCTCCTACCTTGAAGGCGGCGGCCGACGAACCCATTGAACCGCCGCCACCCGCGGTCGACGAGCCCGATCCGCCGGTGACGCCGGGTCAAAAGGAGATTCAGCCGGAGCAGGAAGAATAATCCGCATGCCGATGGGCGCCAGCCAACAGAATCTGTTCGACGCCGCCCCCGAGCCGTGGGAACTCGACGCCGCCGAGCTTCGCACCGTGGCGTCGATCGTGTTAGCCTCCGGCCCGGGCGGTCCTTACGACTATGAAGTGCCGGATAATTTCACCGACCCAACGCGACCTGAGCGATGGGTGCAACCGGGCCGCCGCGTAAGCGTGCCCTTTGGCCGCGGCGATCGAACGGTCGTGGGCTATTGCGTTGAAGTCGGCGCGAAGCCGCTCGGCTCGCGTAAACTAAAGTCGATATCAGCAGTGATTGACGCGCAGTCGCTGCTTTCCCCGCCAATGCTCCGGCTGACGCGCTGGATGGCGGACTATTACATGTCGCCCTGGGGACAAGTTCTCGAAGCCGTGGTTCCCGCAAGCGTCCGTGGAATGGCTGGCGTCCGAAAAGTGAAGCTGCTTAAGGCGGTCGACGGAGCGACCGAAAGGTTCAAGGGACTAAAACTACGTTCCCCGCAGCAGCTAAAAGCCCTCGAAGTTTTAGCGGCGACCGCCCGGTCGCTTACCCAAGTGGAGTTGGCGACGATGGCGGGTTGCACGGCGGCGCCGATTCGGGCGCTAATTAAGCATGGACTGGTAGAGGTGACCGCCGCCCGCGCCTTCAGTCCCCCTCCCCCTCGCGGGGAGTGGCTAGGGGAGGGAGCCGGCAGACTCGCAAAGGAACCAAAGCTTGACCTCAATCCCGACCAACAGGCCGCGCTCACCGCCATCATCGCCGCCCTCGACTCATCGACATCTGCGGGCATCGTGCTGCACGGCGTCACCGGCAGCGGCAAGACCGAGGTTTATCTGCAAGCGATCGAGCACGTCGCCAGCTTTGGACGGCAAGCGATTGTGCTAGTTCCAGAGATCAGCCTCACGCCGCAGACGGTTCGCCGCTTCCGCGCCCGGTTCGATCGCGTCGCCGTTCTGCATAGCCACCTGACCAACGTCGAGCGGCATCAGCACTGGCAAAACATCGCCCGCGGCGACGTGCAGGTCGTCGTCGGCGCCCGCAGCGCGATCTTCGCGCCGACGCCGCATCTGGGCCTCATCGTGATCGACGAAGAGCACGAAACCACGTTCAAGCAGGATTCGTCGCCCCGTTATCACGCCCGCGACGTCGCCTGGCAGCGGGCCCAGGCCGAAGGCATTCCGCTGGTGCTCGGCAGCGCTACGCCGTCGCTCGAATCATGGCGGAAAACTCAGACGGGCGAGTTCCAGGCGATTCCCTTACCGAAACGGGTGATGAACCTTCCGATGCCCGACGTGCTGACCGTCGACCTGCGCGATCCGGCGCAAACGAAGTTCGGCCGCGGCGCCATTACTCGGCCGTTGCATCAGGCGATTGCCGCGGCGCTTCGCGAAGGCGGGCAGGTCATTCTGCTGCTCAACCGACGGGGGTTCTCGACGCACATCCAGTGCCCCGCGTGCGGCTTCGCGTTGAAGTGCGACCACTGCGATCTCGCGCTCACGTTCCATCGCGAACGACAGTTTGCATTGTGCCACTATTGCGACTTCGAGACGGATCCGCCGCTGACTTGTCCGGATTGCAAGTCGCCGGGGATTCGCTACGGCGGCCTGGGAACGCAAAAGCTCGAAGCCGAGGTGCGAGCCCGGTTCCCGGAATACGCCTGTGCGCGCATGGATATGGACTCCATGAAGAAGCGCGGCAGCCACGACAACGTCCTGTCGGCATTCCAGCGCGGCGAGATCAAGATTCTGCTGGGCACGCAGATGATCGCCAAGGGGTTGGACTTTCCAAACGTCACGCTGGTCGGCGTGATCAACGCCGACACGGCGCTGCACCTGCCCGACTTTCGCGCGGCCGAACGCACGTTTCAATTGGTCGCTCAAGTCGCCGGACGGACGGGGCGCGGCAAGCGCGGCGGCCGGGTGATTGTTCAAACGCTCAATCCCGAGCATCCGGCCATCGTAGCGGCGGCGCGGCACGACTTTGTGAAGTTCGCCGCCTATGAGCTAGCGGTACGAAAAGCCGCGCTTTACCCGCCATTTGCAAGCATGGTGCGTGTGGTGGTGCGCGGACCTGCCGAAACGCCGACGTGCGAATCGGCAATTCATCTTGGCGAGCGACTGCGTAGAGCGGGGGCCGCGCAGAACGCCGACGCCATTCGAGTTCTGGGCCCCGGCGCTGCGCCAATTGCCCGGTTACGCGGCGAGTTTCGCTTTCAGCTCCAACTGCAAGGAAATGACCCCGCAGTGCTAAAGGCCGTCGTGACGGATGCAGTGAAAGGCTTCGCCCCCCCCAGCGAGATCCGCTGGGCCATCGACGTCGACCCGTGGGACATGCAGTGAAGCGAAACGTAGCCGCGGGCTAACAGCCCGCCGGGGACCGCCGCTTGACCTTGGCCGCGTGTGCGCCGCGGCCTTACAATGGCGATACGGCCCCGAAGCGCCCCGTCTTCCTCCGGCCTTCAGTCTCCAGCCTCCGGCCTCTCCCCCATGAGCTACCGATCGTTCAAACGCGCTCTGGGCGAGACCAATCTCGAACGCAAGTGCCGCTTGCTGTTCGGCACTTGCTTGCTCGTGCTCATCTCGGGCAGCTTTTGGTGGTATGGATCCGAAACGGACAAAGTCGTCCATCGCCTGAACCGGTTCATCGCCAAGGCGCTCGTCAACTCCGCCATGCTCGAAGCGCACAATAATGCGTTGGTGACTGACGAACTCGAGCAACAATCGAACGAGTTGTTGACGGATCTCTTTCGCAGTCGAGATTTTAAGTGGCAAGTGCTGTACCCCGACAACCCCGACGGCCTGAATGGACCCCGCGACGGGTTTGAGCGCAGTGTGCGGCGTGAGTGGGCCGACTTCGGCAAGGATCTGCAAAGTCAACCGAAGTTCAACGAGAAGGCCATCGACGCCGCGTTCGAGACGCCGGACAACGCTCTTGGCCGAGAGGGGCCCGCAAACGACCAATCGTCGTACATCTACTATCAGCCCGTGTTTGCCAAAGAGCAGTGCGTCGGTTGTCACACGATTCGCGGCAGCGGCGGACCGTTGTATTTGCCCGACCTCAAACCGGGCGATCTCGCGGCTATTTTCCGCGTGGAAATGGATACGGCCGACACGCGGTACGAGCAGGCGCGAAACCGTTCGCTCCTGATCACCCTCGGCATCGTCACCGTCTTCCTCGCGATGGCGGCGCTGTACGTCATCATTCGCTACATCATCGTGAAGCCGCTCGCCCACCTGCGCGACGTGGCCGACGCCATTCGCCGCGGCGATACCGAGCAGCGGGCCGTCATTCACACGGGCGATGAATTTGAGGAACTGGGAGCCGCGTTCAATCGCATGTTGCGGCAACTTCTCCGCCAGCAGGACGAACTCCGCAATGTCAACGGCGAGCTGGATACCAAGATCGACGAACTTGCGCAGGTCAATATGCGGCTGTTCGAAATGAACCAGGTGAAGAGCGACTTCCTGGCGACGGTGAGTCACGAGCTTCGCACGCCGCTCAACAGCATCCTGGGCTTCAGCGACTTGCTGGCCAAGGGAAAATCGCTCGACGACAAGCAGAAGCGATACGCGGGGAACATCGAACGATCCGGCCGCCAGCTCCTGGATATGATCAACGACATCCTCGATTTGGCAAAAATTGAGAGCGGCCGGATGGAGGTGCGGCCGAGCGAGTTCGATATCGGCGCCGTCGTGCTCACGCAGTGCGATCTAGCGCGGCCATTGAGCGAGCGAAAAAACATCGAGCTCGACTGCGAAGTCGCCCCGGGGCTGGAGACCATTCGCCAGGATCGCGGCAAGATCGAGCAGATTCTGAACAACTTGTTGTCCAACGCCATCAAGTTTACGCCGGATGGCGGGCGTATTCACGTCTCGGCGCGGCGCGACCGCCGCAGCGACTTGCGACTGAGCGTCGCCGACACCGGCGTAGGCATCAGCGAGTTGGAGCAAGTGGCGGTGTTCGAGAAGTTTCGGCAAGGCTCTAATGTGCTCGCGGGCGGCAACGCGATGACCCGCGAGTATTCCGGCAGCGGGCTTGGCTTGTCGATCGTGCGAGAGTTGTGCCGCTTGTTGGGCGGCGACGTGACGCTGGAAAGCGAGCTGGGCAAGGGCAGCGAGTTCACCGTGATTCTGCCCTGGAGCGTCTCCGAGCAGAACCGCATCGAGTCGCCGCTGGCGGACGAGCTTCGCCAACTCGCCAAAGCGCGAAGCGATGG
>JBGSYU010000292.1:0-1920 GCA_041750715.1 Lacipirellula sp. | reverse complement strand
CGGCGTTCGCGGCATGTGGCGCACGGACAGTTCTCGCGCAAGTTGCGAACCGCGTACTCGCGGACCTCGCCGTCGCTCCAGGCGATCCGCAGCCGGGCGGGGTCCATCAGTTTTAGTTCGGTGGGCTGCACGCTCACGATGCATTCTCCTGTCGACGTCGCTCGTCGACGAACCGGCGCCCCTTACCTTCAAATCGCGGCAGCGAATCGGGCGGCGCCAATCGCACGTCAATCCGCAGGCCAAGGCGCAAACTTAATTCCTCCGCGATGCGCTCCGGGCTTTCCAGGCGGTCCTCCACCTCCACCGTCAGTTCGTCCATCACGCCGCGCTTCCGCGCGATCATGCGATACTCGACCACTTCGGGAAAACTCCGCAGGATATTTTCGACGGCCGTCGGAAACACGTTCACGCCGCGGATGATCAGCATGTCGTCGGCGCGGCCCAGAACGCCGCTTTCGAGCAGCACGAAGCGATTAGCGCCCTCTTCCGGCCAGGTCGGACTCACGAGATCGCCGGTGCGGTAGCGGATCGCGGGAAGTCCTGGGCGCCCGAGCGAGGTGAGTACGAGGTGCGCGAGCCCGGTCGCCGCGGCGACCTCGCCGGTTTCCACGTCGATGAATTCAGGGATGAACTCCGACTCCAGGATGTGGACGCCGCTGCGATCGGCAGTCGCGTATCCCCACGGGCCGACTTCGCTCGCCCCGGCATGGTCGATCACGCGGGCTTTCCACGCCGTTTCGATTCGCTCGCGCACGTTAGGGATCGATCCGCCCGGCTCGCCAGCGACGACGATCTTTTCGACTGTCGTTCGCGCCAAGTTGACTTTGCACTCCTGGGCCACCTCGATCAGGTGTATCGCGTACGTCGGCGTGCAGAACAGCGCCGTGGCGCCGGTCCGCTCGATCAGATCGAGCCGCGCTCGGGAGTTCAACCCGCCGCCGGGAATCACGAGCGCACCGCGGGCGGCCAGCGCATCGTGGGCGCTCCAGAATCCGATGAACGGCCCGAAGGAAAACGCCAGCATAGCACGATCCGTCGCCGTTATTTCCGCCGCGTCCAAAACGTACTGCCAGCAGTCGACCCACCACTGCCAATCCTCCGCCGTGTCGAACACCGGCAGCGGCCGACCATGCGTGCCGGAGGTTTGGTGATAACGCACATAGCGGTCGATGGGCCAGGTGAGATTCGCCGGCGCGGCATGCGGCGCGCCGTCGACGACTAGCTCTTCTTTGGTCGTAAACGGCAACCCACGCAGTTCGTCCAACGACTGAAGCGGCAAGTTCACGCCGGAAAGCTTGCTCGCGTAAAACTCGTTCGCCGGCAGGATTCGGGCAAGCAAAACATTCAGTTTTTCAAACTGGTGCTTCGCCAGCGCATCGCGATCCATCGCTTCGCAGCGCCGGCGGTACTCAGCGGAGTTGTTCATCGCGATTCAATAGGTTCATGTGGCCCGGTGGAAGTCATCCTGAGCGGAGCGAAGGATCTAGTGGCAGGACTAGATTCTTCGCTCCGCTCAGAATGACCATCACGATTGCAGTCACTTCGAGACGGTGCTCGCCGGCAGGCAGGCCAGCGTCGTCTCAGTCCGCAAAAACATCTTGCCGCCTTGCACGATCGGCGTTGCGTGCGACGCTTCGCCCAACTCGCTGCGGCCAAGCAGTTTGTACTGCTTGTCGGCCGCGAGCGCGACCACTTCGCCGTCGGCGGCCACGCAGTACAATTTGTCGCCCGCGATCACCGGCGAACCGTAGTAGTTGCCGCCCACGCGCTCGGTCCAGTGCGGCTTGCCCGACGACAAGTCGTAACACGATACCACGCCGCGGTCGCTCCACAGCAGTAGCAACTCGCTGCTGGCCACCGGCGTGGGCACCTGCGGCAGGCTCTTGCTGAGCCGGTACGCGATCGTCGCTTCGCCGCCGC
>JBGSYU010000291.1:0-18773 GCA_041750715.1 Lacipirellula sp. | reverse complement strand
GACCGTCTCCGCTGGCGCCCAGCGACTCGGCCGCGTCGACCACCAGCGGCACGCCATACCGCCGGCACAGCGGTGCGATAGCGGCATAGTCGGCGCATTGGCCAAACACGTCGACGGCGACGATTGCCGTCGGCATGCGCCTGCCGGCTGCGGCCCGCTCGCGCAGCTCGTCTTCCAACAGCGCCGGATCGAGATTCCAACTTCGCCGCTCGCTGTCGATGAACACCGGCGCTGCGCCGCAGTAGCGAATCGCGTTGGCGGTCGCCGTGAAGGTAAGCGTCGAGCACAACACGTCGTCGCCCGGCTTCACCCCTACCGCTAAGAGCGCCAAGTGCAGCGCCGCGGTGCCGCTCGAAAGAGCAACCGCGTGACCGACGCTAAACCTGTTGCAAAAGTCGCCCTCAAACCCGTCGACGTCCGGCCCCGCCGGCGCCACCCAGTTCGAGTCAAACGCGTTCAGCAGCCGCCGGCGATCGTCCGACGACATGTGCGGCGGCGAAAGGTAGATCCGCTCGTGAGGTCTTGCGATGGGTGCGGTCATGGTTCAGCTCGCCCTGCGGACCTGGACTCGATCAGTCGCGCCAATCAACCGTGCAGGATTGCCCACCGCGGTCGCCCCTGCCGGCACGGCATGGAGTACGACGGCGCCAGCGCCGACCGTCGCCCAGTCGCCGACGCTTGCGCGCGGCAACAAAACGGCCCCGGCGCCGATCAGCGCGCCCTCGCCGACAGCAGCGCCGCCCGCGAGGCAGGCGCCGCAGGCGACATGGGCGCCGCGCTCCACGATGCAGTCGTGTTCCACCGTCGCATTGTCATTCACAATGGCGTGCTCGCCGACCGTCGCGTCTGCCTGAACCACCGCCCCCGCCAGGACCAGCGCGCCGCGGCCAATTGTCGCCGTCGCGTCGACCAGCGCCGCCGGATGGATCACCGTGGCCCACGGCAGATCGAGTTGCTCCGCAAGTAGCAGTCGCAAGCGGTTATCGCCGATCGCGATCAGCGTCGGCAATTGCTGGAATCTGTTGATCGAGCGGACGGCGCCCAAGACCGGCGCGCCGCCAACTGATTGGCCAACTTTTGCCGGATCGTCGTCGAACACGCCGGCCACGCCGATGCCGCTTGCTAGGGCCGCACGCACCGCAACCTTGCCATGCCCGCCGGCCCCGATGACGTAAATCGCGACGGGCGTCCCATTCGCGCCGCGCTCGGCATCCAAACGCGGCATCGTGGCATGGCCGTCCGCCGCAATTCCTCGCCGCCACAGCACGGCGCCCAACGTGCCGAGCAGAATCCTCACGTCCAGGGCAAGCGAAATGCGAGCGACATACCAAGCGTCGTAACGAAGCCGCCGCCGCCACGATATTCCGTTGCGGCCGCGGACCTGGGCCAAACCAGTAAGCCCCGGTCGCACGGCATGTCGCCGCGACTCCGCCGCCGTGTAGTGACGCAAGTAGTCCGTCAGCAGCGGCCGCGGTCCCACCAGACTCATCTCGCCGCGGATCACGTTCCACAACTCCGGCAATTCGTCCAAGCTCGTCGATCGCAGCAACCTGCCAAACTGCGTCAGCCGTTGCGCGTCTGGCAGCAACTGACCCTGGGGCCCGCGTGCATCGGTCATCGTCCGAAACTTGACCAGGTCGAACGTCGTGCCATTGCGGCCTGCGCGACGCTGCTTGAATACCACTGGCCGGCCAAGGGTGACCCGCACCAGAACCGCGGTGAAAGCCAACACCGGCAGCAGCGCCACGAGGGAAGCAATCGCAAGCGACAAGTCGAGTAGGCGCTTGCCGTACCGCGAGTAATACGACTCCGCGCGCTTCAGCGGCGGATCGCTTGAACGATCGACGATTTCTGTTGCCGCCCGCAACGAGTCAACGACCTTGTCAATCTGCACCTCCGGCGAGAAATGCTGCTCGAACGCCGTTCGTCCCGCCGCGCCCATCGCGGCTCGTTCTGCCGCCGGCAGCGCACTGAAGCGGCGGATCGCGTCGGCCATCGTCTTGGCATTCGACGGCGCGCACGTCACGCCGCACCCATGCGCCGTCACCAACTCGGCGGCTTCGCCCTCGACCGCCATCAGCAGCGGTCGCCCGCTCGCCATGCAGGCGAACGTCTTCGACGGAATCGACAGTCGCGACATCGCATCGGGTTTTAAATGCACCAAGAGCATGTCCGCGTCGGCCGCAAGCTGCGCCACATTTTGCGGGCTTTGCCAGCCAAGAAATCGCACATTGTCGGCGCCCGCGCTTTTTGCCCGCTGCTCCAAACCAAGCCGCGCCACTCCCTCGCCGGCAATAACAAACTCAATCCGCGGATCGTCCTTCAGCAGCAACGCGGCGTCGACGATCGTCTCAAGCTGTTGGCACGGTCCGATCGCGCCGGCGTACAGCGCTGTAAAACGCGCGACCTCTTCGCGACGCACCGAGGGCGCCATGCCCATGCCCATGTGGGCATGCAGACGGTGGCTCACCGCCGGCCAGCTATGAATCAACCGCAACTTCTCCGGCGATACGCCCAGTGCGAGCAGATTCCGCCGATAACCTTCGGTAATGACGTTCACGCCCACGGCGCCGGCGTACACAAACTTCGCCAACTGTCGCAAGACGCCCACGGCCGCGCGGTTCCGCAGCATGCCGCTCGCCACGACGCTCTCCGGCCATAGGTCGGCCACGTCGAGCAAATACGGAATTCGCTTCGCGCGGCTGATCCACCACGCCGCCAGTCCGGTCGGCAACGCCGATTGGTACGCGAGCACCACGTCCGCCTTGCGGCTGCGAAACAGCCCGATCGTCGCCGCAGAAAACGCGAACGAAAGATAATACAGCGCCCGCCGCACCACGTTGCGGCTGTGATCCGGCGCCTGCGGCACGCGAATCACGCGCACGCCGTCGACCATCTCCACGCGAGAGAACGCCTGCCGATAACCCTTGTACGTCTGCCCGTGCGGATAGCAGGGGAATCCGGTAATGACCTCCACCTCGTGGCCGCGCTCGCGCAGCCCGCGCGCGAGGTCGGTGAATTTGTCGACCGGTTCGGGTGCGTAATACTGCGTAAGCAACAGGATTCGCATCGCGGCTTTTAAAAAGGGCGAAAAACGTCATTCTGAGCACAGCGAAGAATCTGGCGCTCTCGCTAGGTCCTTCGCTCCGCTCAGGATGACCGGAGTTACGTCGACGTGCAAACCGCGCCAATTAAGCGACCTTAATGCCTTCCCACAAATGACTCAGCCCCGCCGTCCCCAGGATCAACTTCACCACCCGCGCCGCCGTGTTCTGCACTGCATACGCCTCGGGAATCGTGTAGCCGCGATCCTGCTCCGCCTGCCCGACGACAAACCGCACCGCATTTAGAATCGTTTCCGGCGCGAGCCCCGTTAGCACGATGTGCCCGGAGTCCATCGCCTCCGGCCGCTCCATCGCGGTGCGCATCGTCACGGCGGGAAAACCGAGGATCGCGCTCTCCTCGCTGATCGTGCCGCTGTCGGACAGCGTGCAGTACGCCTCGGTTTGCAGTCGCATGTAATCGTGATACCCAAACGGCGGCAAGAACCGAACGTTCTCGGAACTGCCGACGCCCAGCGCCGCCAACCGCTGCTGGGTGCGCGGATGGGTACTCACGATAACGGGGTATTTGTACTCATCTTCCAATCGCCGCAGCGCTTCGATCAACTGTACGAAGTTCGACTCAACATCGACGTTCTCCGCCCGGTGCATGCTCGCCAGGAAGAACTTCTTGGCCGCCACGCCAAGCCGGCTCAGCACGTCCGACCGTGAAATCGCCTCGCGATTGGCGTCGAGCACTTCGCGCATCGGCGAGCCTGTGAGATAAATCCGTCGCGGGTGAATCCCTTCGGCCAACAAATTCCGCCGGGCATGTTCCGTATATACCAGGTTGAAATCGCTGATGTGGTCGATCACCCGCCGATTGATTTCCTCCGGCACGTTGAAGTCGAAGCATCGGTTGCCTGCTTCCATGTGATAGACGGGGATCTTCATCCGCCGGGCAATCACCGCCGCGAACGCGCTGTTCGTGTCGCCCAGAATCAGCACCGCGTCAGGCCGCTCCTCGACCAGCGTTTCCTCGGTCTTCATCAACACTTCGCCCAGAATCGTGCCGAGCGACGCCCGGCTCACGTTCAGAAAATAATCGGGCGGGCGGATGCGCAGGTCTTGGAAAAAAACCTCGTTGAGCGAGAAGTCGGAATTCTGCCCCGTGTGTACCAGCACATGCTCCACATGACTGTCGAGCAGCCGTATCACCCCCGAGAGCCGAATAATCTCGGGCCGCGTCCCCAGCACCGTCATGATTTTCAGTCGAGACGCCACCTACGCCACCTTCTCAGAATAGGTATCCGCATTGCTCTCATCGAAAATCTCATTCGACCAGAACACCGTGAGCAGATCGCTCGTCCCGACGTTCTGGATTTGATGGGCATGCCACACCGGAATCGACACGAACCGCGGCGACTCGCCCGAGACGAGGAACTCGTGGACGTCGTCCGTCCCCACCCGCCGCAGCCGGATAGCCGCCTCGCCCTGCATCACGCAGAACCACTCGATCTTGCGCGTGTGAAAGTGATCGCCCCGCGTAACGCCGGGCTTGGTCGTCGAGAAAAATACCTGTCCGCCGTTGGCCAGCTTCAGCACTTCGCACAGTCGGCCGCGGTCGTCGGCATGCACTTGGGGCGACCAGCAGTGGTCGCTCAGCTCATTGTACGATTCGAGGGTGGCGTACAAGCTCGCGTCGAACCGGTTCGACAGATCGGGCATCACGCCTTGCTCGAACCGGCTGCGATGGAACATCTGGAGCTTTCGAAGTAAGTCGCCGATAAGAATCTCGCCGGTGATTTCGACCGCTTCCGTCTCGAACCGACTCCACGGTTTGCGGATGCAGGCGACTAGCTGATCGACCAGGTCATTGATCCACACAAACCCGATTTGCGCGTCGACCGCCACCGTCGGCGTCTCGCCGTGCGCGAGTTGATGGCAGAACGTCGCCACGACTGAGTTATAGTGCGGCTTGCAGCCGGGACCGAACACGTTGGGAATCACCAGCGCCGTACCCGAACGCATCGGGTCCTCGCCCGCCCATTGCTCCAGCCGATTCTCGCACCAGCGTTTCGAGCGGCCGTACGCGGTGTCGCGAGTTCGCTGCGTCGAGCTGGCCAAGACGATTCGCGGGGGCGCCGGCGATTGACTCGCGGCGGAGAGCAAGTCCGCGAACAGCCGGGCGTTGACTTCGCGAATCTCGGCCACGGCGCCACGATTCTTCCCTGCCAGGTGAACGATGACGTCGCAATCCGCAGCAAACCCGGCGAGCATCTCCGTGTCGTCCCACGCGGTGCGCGGCCACGGGATGGCGCGCACGCCGCGCTCCGACGTTAGCCGCTGGCAAAGGGCCCGCCCGATGAACCCGTCGGCGCCGGTAATACCAATTCGCAAGTCGCTCACGCCGCCAATCTCCCGATGGCCGGAGCTTGCCGGCGCCACTGGTCTAAATCGCGTCGAATCTCCGGCAACTCCAACAACAGTTCCTTAACGTCCGCCACCGTCAACTGCCGCGCATTCTCCGACGTGTAACCTTCGCGAGCCATCGTCGCCGACAGCGTGCCGCGCTCGAAATACTGCGAATAGTCGCGGTCTCGCTCCGCGCGAACGCGATAGTACTCGCCGCAATCGTCCGCCCGGGCCAGTTCTTCGGCGCTCACCAGCACCTCGTGAACCTTCTCGCCGGCCCGCGTGCCGATCGTCTTGATTCCACTGGCTGCTCCGAACAAGCTCAGCATGGCTTGTGCGAGCGTTCCCATCGTCGTGGCCGTCGCTTTGCGAACCAGAATGTCGCCTTGCTCGCCATGCTCCATCGCATACGTCACCAGTCGCACCGCTTCAGCCAGCGGCAGCAACAGCCGCGTCATCTGCGGTTTAGTGACCGTCAGCGGCTCGCCGGCGAGAATTTGCTTCACAAACAGGGGAATCACCGACCCGCGCGAATACATCACATTTCCATAGCGAACGCCGCAGCATACCAACCGCGTCCGCGGCGCCTTTGCCCGCGCGAGCATCAGCTTTTCCATGAGGGCCTTCGTCTGGCCCATGGCGTTCACCGGATACACGGCCTTGTCGGTGCTCAGCACGATTAGCTTTTTGACGCCGTTAATCTCCGCCGCGTCCAGCACGTTGTGCGTGCCGATGATATTGGTCTGCACCGCCTCCATCGGAAAAAACTCGCACGAGGGCACCTGCTTAAGCGCCGCCGCGTGGAAGACGTAGTCGACCCCCCGCATCGCCATCATCAATGGGTCGCGGTCCCGCACGTCGCCGATGACGAACGCCAACCGCTCGTCGGCCAGTTCCAGCCGCATGTCGTGCTGCTTTTTCTCATCGCGACTGAACACGATGATCTGCGCCGGATGGTGTTCGGCAAGCATCAACCGAATGAAGTCGTTGCCGAACGAGCCGGTGCCGCCGGTCACCAAGAGTGTTTGACCGTCGAACATGCAAGCAGCGGCGCAGGGGAGGGGGGTGCGGGGCAGAATCGCAGACGGGGCGGATTCTAGGAATGCCCCGAAGCCGTAACAACCCCATGTAGGCCAGTCTCTCCGAGACTGGCGAAACGCGATTCTCGGAGAGACTCGCCGACGCGTTATGCAATCGCTCGGTAATATTCGATCGACCGCCGCAGACCGTCCTCGAACTCAATCCCCGGCTCATACCCCAGCACCACGCGGGCCGCTGCGATATCCGCCAGACTCTCTCGCACATCCCCGGCCCGCGCCGATTCAAAAATGGGCTCGATCGAAGTCCCCAGCACGCGATTAATACTGGCGATCAACTCCAGCAAGCTCTGCTGGCGCCCGCAAGCGATATTGAACACCCGCCCCGCCGCATTCTTCGCCGCCGCCGCGAGTAAGTTGCCGCGGACCACATCCTCGACATAGGTAAAGTCGCGCGATTGCTTGCCGTCGCCAAATACGTTCGGCCGCTTGCCCGCGAGCATCATCGCGACAAACTTCGGAATCACCGCCGAGTATTCACTATGGGGGTCCTGCCGCGGGCCAAACACGTTGAAGTACCGCAGCACGACCGTCTCCAGGCCGTAGCACGCGGTGAACGACTGGCAGTACGCCTCGCCCGCCATTTTGGCCGCTGCGTACGGCGATAGCGGCGACAGCACGTCGGTCTCGCGCTTCGACGTCGCCGGCTCGTTGCCGTACACGCTGCTCGACCCGGCGAACACCACGCGCCGAACGCCCCCTTTGCGCGCCGCCTCCAGCAGGTTGAGCGTCCCGGTGACGCACACCGCATGGGTGTCGTGCGGCGTCTCGACGCTCCGCGGCACCGAGGCGAGCGCCGCCTGATGAAAGACGATGTCGATCCCCGCTATGGCACGCTCGACTTCGGCCATGTTGAGCAGATCGCCCTGGACCAACTCGACGTTCCCGCCCAAATGCGCGAGGTTCTTCCGCGAACCCGAACTCAGATTATCGAGCACGCGCACCTGGTCCCCGCGATCCGCCAGAGACGTGGCAATGTGCGAGCCAATGAATCCCGCTCCTCCAGTGACCAAATACTTCATGCCAGACTCCTCACAAACGTGCTGTCGCGCAACCGAATGCCCTTGTTCCCCGCTCGCCGATTGGATACTTACTCACTTTCAATTGTCGCGGCGATAGCACTTGGCCCGCCCAGGTTCCAAGGCCTGTGCGCGGTCTTGCAGTAGCGGTTCATGCGAATATACCTCACTCCAAATCGCCGGCCCCGCACTGATCCCCCTCCCTCGAAGGGAGGGGCTAGGGGAGGGATTGCCCGCTCGGTGCGCCTCAGGAGACCTGCCAAGTCTGGAAGCGGTCACTCTGAGGTACTCCGAAGAGTCCGGCCAGATTCTTCGGAGTACCTCAGAATGACCGTGCGCGCAGGACTTTGCAGTTTTCCTGCCGTGCGCCTCACAACCCTCGCCGCCACGCTCGTGACAACCGTTGCAATCGGCTGCCAACGCTCGATCCTCAGTGCCTCCAACCTCCCTTCGGAATTTCGCGTCGCCGCCAGGCCCGATCGCGACTCGATCAACCTCGCAGGGATCGCCTCCGCAGGCGGCGGCGAATCGCGAATCGACCCCGGCGACCTCCTCGAATTTAGCATCGCCAGCGGTCGCAGCGAAGAGAAACCGGCCACGGTGCTAGCCCGCGTCTCCGACGACGGCGCCGCCGACATTCCACTGGTGGGCCCCGTGCAAGTCGCGGGGCTCGAACCATTCGACGCCAGCCGTCTCGTCGCGCAAGCGTCCGTCGATCGCGGCATCTATCGCCGCCCGCACGTCGCGCTGGAGATCAAATCCAAGAGCGTCAACCGCGTCACCGTCCTCGGCGCCGTCGCCGAGCCCGGCGTTCACGAACTGCCGCGGGCAAGCAGCGATCTCGTGAAGGCGCTCGCCAAAGCCGGCGGCATGTCCGAAGACGCCGGCACCATCGTCGAGATCATCCGCCAGCCGCCGATGTTCGCGACCGTGGCCGACGCCCCCGTCGATTCGGCCAGTCCGACCGTCCATCCGGTCGCCTATCAGCCCAACGCCCAATCGCCACAACTGTCCCCGCAAACCCAACGGATCGACCTCGCCAGCATAACGCCGGGCGTCGGCGACTACCGACTCGGCGATCGCGACATCGTCATGGTCCGGCCGCGCGACAAAGAGATGGTTTACGTTTCCGGCCTCGTGCAGAAGCCGGGCCAATTCGAGCTGCCGAAAAACCAAGAGCTGCGGCTGCTCGACGCCATCGCCATGGCCGGCGGCCTTTCGTCGCAGGTGGCCGACAAGGTGCTCATCATCCGGCACGTTCCCCATCGCCCCGAGCCGGCGCCAATTCGCGCCAGCCTCGCGTCTGCTAAGCGTAACGGCCAGGAAAACCTCGTGCTCGGCGCCGGCGACGTCGTCAGCGTCGAACAAACCCCCGTCACCGCCGTCGTCGACACCGTCTTGAAACTGCTTCGCTTCTCCGTCGGCGTCGCCGGGCGCACCACGGTCTTCTAGCTTATTGAGGGAAATTGTCAGAAACCTGTGTCGGCATGTCATTCTGAGCGGAGCGAAGAATCTAGAACCTTCGCTAGATCCTTCGCTCCGCTCAGGATGACGGTCTCAAAGCCAACGTAAGAACTGCGGTCCATGCCCCCCGACGCCGACCACCTCCCGCCGCACGACCGCCCCGGTTCAGCCAGCGAGCTGATCCCCACGGTTACGCGCTTTGTGCGCGTCCTACGGCGGCGCCGCGGCGTCGTCTTCAACTCGCTGCTCGTGTGCGGGTTTCTCGGAGTCGCCTATTATGGCGCCGCCACACGGCTCTATCAGTCCACCGCCAAGCTGCTCATCATCCAGCAAAAACAAGATCAAGTCGCCAGCGTCGGCGATCACGATAGCTCCGACAACACGATGGCGACCCACCGCGAGATCGTCACCAGCCCCATCGTGTTGAAATCGGCGATCGAGCGCCTCGCCGCCGAGGACCGCATCGACTTGGTCGACCGGGCCCCGGACGACTGGGCCAAGCAAATCGCTTCGCGGCTTAGCGCCAGCGTCACCCGCCGCACCAATTTCATCGACGTCAGCTATCGCTCGAAACGCCCCGAAACGGCCGCCGCCGTTGTGCGGGCCGTCATCGAATCGTACCTCCACTTCGTCCGCGAGACCCACGTCGGCGCCGCCGGCGAGCTGAAGACCGTGCTCACCGAGGAGCGGATCAAGCTCGAGCAAAGCCTCGCCCAGAAGCAATCGCTTCTGCAAGCGTTCCGCGTCGAGGTCGGCCACCTCGCGCTGCCGACTGACGCAGGGGTCGTCGAACCGATCGTCCAACGGGCTCTCAAGTTCAACGAATCGCTGATGGCCGCCCAGCAACGTCGCCTCGAGCTGCAATCGACGCTCGCGTCGATCGACGGTGCGCTCGCCCGCGGCGAAGACGTCAACCAGCACCTGGTCGGCGTCGAGCAATCGGTAGGCGAGCAGATGATGCTCATGACGCTTGGCATGAGCCCGCAAGACATGAACGTCTTGGCCGAGCAGGAGAAAAAACTGCTCGCGGCGCAGGACGATTTCCGAAAGCTTTCCGCGTTCATGGGCCCCAACCACCCGCAGATCGCGGAGCTTCAACTGCAAATCGCGAATCTCGAAGCCTATCTCCGCGAATACCGCTCGAACCTCGGCGGCCGATTCGACGCCAACCAGAACGCACAGCTCGGCGCCCTGGTAAAGGACATGCTTCGTCAAGCGGTCGGCCAGGCCCAGGAGCGCGAGCGGCAGCTCGCCGCTTCCTTCGAGCAGGCCCGACGAGACGCCGCTCAACACAGCGGCCGCATCGTCGATCTGCAAATGAAGGAGCGCGAACTCGCCCGCATCGAAAAGCTGCACGACCTGCTCTGCGAGAAGATCGCCAGCGTCGACGTGCGACAAGTCCAGGCGCCGATCCACGTCACCGTCGTTCGCGAGCCGCTCCCGGAAGCGTCGCCCGTCTCCCCCAAACTGCGCGTCATCGCCCTCGCTTGCCTCTTCGCAGGATTCACCATCGGCTGCGCGATCGTCTACGTCCAAGACGTGCTCGACGACCGCTTCGACTCGCCGGAAGAGCTCACCGCCCAACTTGGAGCGCCGGTCCTGGCGATCGTTCGCGATCTCGAACAAGTCGATGGCGAAGGTCTTGCAGGCATCCACGCGTTCGTCATGCCAGACAGCCCCGCGACCGAAGCGTTCCGCACCCTCCGCACGTCGATCACGCTCAACCCGTCTCCAAGCCAGCGATTGCTCGTCTCCAGTTCGGAGCCGGGCGACGGAAAAACGACGATCGCCGTCAATCTTGCCGTTGCGTTCGCCCAAGCCGGCAAGCGCACCCTGGTTATCGACGCCGACCTCCGCAAGCCGGGCCTCACTACCCGTCTCGCGCTCAAATCGCTACCTGGCGTGGGCGACCTGTTGGTCGCCGACCGCCCGCTGGAAGAGATCGTCGCCGAGTGCCTTCACCGCACCGCTCAAAGCGGACTCGACGTGCTGCCCACCGGAACGCGCCGCCCCAATCCGTCAGAGCTGCTGGGGAGCATCCGCTTCGCCGAACTGCTGGCTTGGGCCGAATCGCACTACGACCAGGTGCTCCTCGACTGCCCGCCAGTGCTGGCGGTCAGCGACGCTCAGATGGTTGGCCGTTTGGTCGACGCCGCGATACTCGTCGTGCGACCGGAGAAGAATCATCGCCATTCGGTCGTACGAGCCGTCGAAAGCTTCCACGCCACCGGCTGCCCGCTTCTGGGAGTCGTCGCCAACGGCATCTCCGCGGAACTCGGCGGCGATGGATACGGCTACGGCTACGGTTATGGACACGATGCAATCTCAGACGCCGGCGATCCTTATCCCCCTCCCTCGAAGGGAGGGGCTAGGGGGGGGATTTCCGACGCCATGGAATCGCAAACGCTTCACCTCGTCGCCGACGTAGAAACCCTCTCACCCATCCGCTCCCCACAGGAGAGAGGGGTCAGCGACCCCGTCCGGCCGCGCCGCGCCGCGTAACTTCGTCCCTCCGCGCCTCCCTACATGAGCAGTTGGATCCATCACACGCGCCGCCGATCGCCGCAGCCCGGTGAAAAATCCGCGCTCGCCTCGCTGGCCCCGGCGCTGCTGACCATCGCCGACGCCGGCCTCGCCGGCGTCATCTTCATCGCCCCGCTGCTGCTCGGCGGCCGTCACGACCTTGGCCGATTCGTGTTCGTCGCGTTCATCGTCGTCGCCGCCATCGCATGGTTCGCACGGCAAGCGGTGCTAGGGCAGGGCCGATGGACCCGGCGCGCGGCCCACCTGTTGCTCGGCTGCACGGCCATCGTCCTCCTCGCACAGCTACTGCCGCTTCCCGCGGATTGGCTGAACTTGCTGTCGCCGCGAACCGCAGCGCTGCTGCCGTTGTGGACCGGCGGCGCCGACCCCGGCGAACTGGGCCGCTGGAACACGCTGTCGCTCACGCCGGAAGCGACGCGGCTCTCGCTCGCCATGCTAGCCGCGTACGCGCTGCTGTTCGTTACGGTGAGCCAGCGCATCGAAAGCCGTGAAGACGTGACCCGCATCCTCCGCTGGATCGCGCTGGCCGCCGCCGCGATGGCGATCCTCGGCCTGCTGCAAGCCGCCGCGCCGAACGGCCGGTTCTTATGGATCTACGAGCACCCCTCCGAAACAACGTTCGACCGCCTCAGCGGTCCGTTTGCCAACCGCAACCACTTCGCCCACTTCCTCGTCCTTGGAATCGCCCCCCTCGCCGCCTGGTTAACCGTTGGAACCAGCAATCCCCCTCCCTCGCAGGGAGGGGCTAGGGGAGGGATTCCCGACCGTCGTCATTCCTATACTTCCGTGACGCGCACGGTCATTGCACTGCCACTCCTCCTCACCGCAATTACCATCCTCCTCTCGTCCTCCCGCGGCGGCGCCATCGCGCTAGCCGTCGCCGTCGCGGTCTTCATCGCGCTGCTCTACCGTTCGGGCCAATTACAGGGCCGCCGCCTCGGCATCCTTGCCGCTGGCGGCTTAGCGGTTTTCTTCGCCCTCTCCGTCGTCGGCTACGAAAGCGTCTCGCGCCGCCTCAACTCGCTCGTCTCCACTTCGATCGACGAAATCGACGAGCAAGGCGCCCGCCGCCAGATTTGGACGGCCAATGTCGCCGCCATCAAATCGGGCGGATTCTTTGGCGCTGGCGCCGGTTCCCACCGCGAAATCTACCCCATCTATCTCGATGACCCGCCTACCAAAGAATTCAGCCACGCTGAAAACGGCTACCTGCAAATCGTGACCGAGAATGGCGTCCCCGGCGCCGTATTGCTCGCCGCCGCGCTCACGCTTTGCGGAGGGTGGTGCTATCGCGCCGTCGCCTATGCCGACTCACCACAATCAATCGCCTACGCCGCCGCTTGCATCGCCAGCCTGGTCGCCAGCGCGGTGCATTCGGCGCTGGACTTCGTATGGTACATCCCGGCGTGCCTGACGATCACGCTCATTCTGGCCGCATGCGTCATGCAATTGGGGGAGATAAACCGCAAAGCGGATTACACGATGGTGCGTACGTTCTCGTGGCGACGTGCCGGCGCCGTGAACCTCGCCGGCGCCGCGTTGTTGCTCGCCACGTTCGCCGTGGTCGAGCTATTCCCCCCCGCGGCGGCCGCGCTCCACTGGGACGCCTACCATCGCACGTCAAACGCGCAGCGAGACTTCGCGCTGAAGCTGCTCGCGATGCCCCCGGACAAAGCGGCGCTGGCGCACGGTGAAGCCCACGTGGCAAACGTCGCGGCGCTGGAGTCGATGATCGGCGAGCTGGAGCAAGCGGTCGCCTGGCGCCCGTCGTTCGCCGCCGCCCACCGCCAGCTTGCGAACCGCTATCTCGAACTGTTCCACCTTCGCGCAGAAGCGACCGACAACTTCATGCCCGCGCCGCAAATTCGCGAAGCCGCCATCGCCTCGCAATTTGGCTCGTCAGCAGACTTGAACGAGTGGCTCACACTGGCCTTCGGCGAGAACAGCCGGCTGCTTTACCCCGCGCTTGCTCACGCCCGCGTTGCGGCTCGCCTGTCCCCGCTCCAAGGGTCGCCCTACGTTCGACTCGCAGCACTCGGCTTTCTCCAGAATTACGGCCATGCCGCTGCCGACGCCTATTTGCAGCAAGCGCTGCTCGTTCGGCCGCACGACGGCGACTTGCTCTTCGAGATTGGCGCCGAATTGTGCGTTCGCGGCAACGTCGATGCCGGGTTGCAGCGCTGGTCGCACGCACTGCAACTCCGCGGCGAGCATCGCATGAAGGTCGCCCGCGCCGTTGCCGGCCGACTGGCCTGGGCAAATCTCACGGAGCTGTTTCAACCGGCGTGGGATACGCTGCCGGAGTTCTGGAAAGTTTATCGCCACGCCGACCCCGACAACGTCTCCGCCTTCCTCGTCTACGCCGCTGCTCAAACCCGGCGCGAAGCCGCCGACGCGCCTCGCGAAAAGGCGGCCGTTCTCATTCGCCGGCTCGCCCAAGTGCAACTCGACGCCGGACAAATCGACGCCGCGATCGCCAGCCTGAACCAGTCGCACGTCGCATCTCCCGACGACTACGCCACACGCCGTATGCTCGGCATGGTGCTCGCTGATGCCAACGCCGAAGCCAACCGCTCCGATGCCGCCGCCGCGCACCTCCGGTGGTGCCTCGACCGCGAACCCAACGACCCCCGCGCCGCCGCCGTGCTCACCAAAATTACAAGCAGCCGCATGAGGGTGGCACGCCCTGAGTACACGAAGGGCGTGGCTGCGCGCCGCGAGCGCCACGCCCTTCGGAGCACCTCAGGGCGTGCCACCCAGTTCCGTCAATAATCTGACGTTGAGAGTCAATCATGAATCGTAACTTCCGCGTCGCTCTGATGCTCGGCAGCTTCGCTATCGTCGCGCTTCTTTCGACCTGCGGGTATGCGCTGGCGTTCCAACTGCGGTTCGCCGGAGAAGTGCCCGCGTCCGCCGCCGTTGTGCTGCAAGCGACCGTGCTCTACGCGCTCGCCGCCAAGCTCGCCGCCGCGTACTGGTTCCGCGTCCACCGCGGTTGGAATCGCTACGTCACCTTCCACGACCTCGCGTCGCTCGCCAAGTCGGTCGCCTGCGCCTCGGTCGGCATCACGCTTTTCGACGCGCTGGCCCTTCCCACGCTCGCCATCCCGCGTAGCGTCATCCTGCTCGACGGCGGCGCCACTCTGTTGCTGCTCGCGGCCGCGCGTAGTTTGCCACGAGCTGTGCGCGACTTCGCCTGGCGGCTCGGCTCCAGTGAACCGCAGATTCGCGTGCTCATCGTCGGCGCCAACGACGCCGGCGTTACCCTGCTCCGCGCCATTCGCAACAACCCCAAGCTGAATTACCTGCCCGTCGGCTTCATCGACGACGGCGCCCGCCGCACGGGCGACCGCATCGGCGGCGCTCCCGTGCTCGGCAAGCTCGCCGATCTGGCCGCACTTGCTCGCCAGCATCGCATCGCCGAAGTTCTCGTCACTGCCGGCGACCTGCCGGGGAAAGTCGTCCGCGACCTCATCCCGCAAGCTGCCGGCGCCGACTGCCGCGTGAAGATGCTTCCCAGCTACGAGCAACTGCTCGGCGACCACGTCGAAATCCAGCCGCGCGCCGTCGCCATCGCCGACCTCCTGCGGCGGCCGTCCGTAGAGTTGGATGCACGCAAAGCACGCGACTGGCTCGAAGACCGCGTCGTGATGGTCACCGGCAGCGCTGGCAGCATCGGCTCAGAAATCTGCCGCCAGTTGTTGCGATGCGCACCGGCGAAGATTGTGCTGCTCGATCGCTCCGAAACGGGACAGTTTTTCTTGGAGCGGGAGCTGCACGACCTCGATGCGCACGTCGAACTCGAAGTCGTGATGGCCGACGTCACCGACGCCGACCGCCTGCGAGCGGTCTTCGAGGAGCATCGCCCCGCCGTCATTTTTCACGCCGCCGCGTACAAACACGTCCCGCTTATGGAAGCCCACCCCGGCGAGGCCGTGAAGAACATCGTTCTAGCCACCCGCGAGCTGTGCGACTTGGCCGAGGAGTTCGACGCCGAGAGCTTCGTGATGATCTCGACCGATAAGGCCGTGAACCCCACCAGCGTCATGGGTTCCTGCAAGCGGCTAGCCGAGCAGTACGTACAGGCTAAACAGGTTGGCTCGTCGTGCCGCTTCGTCACCGTACGGTTCGGCAACGTGCTCGACTCGGCCGGCAGCGTCGTGCCGATCTTCCGCGAGCAAATCGCCCGCGGCGGCCCGGTCACGGTGACGCACTCCGAAATGGTCCGCTACTTCATGATGATCCCGGAAGCGGCGCAACTGGTGATTCAATCCGGCTGCATGGGCCACGGCGGGGAAATTTTCGTGCTCGACATGGGCGAACCGGTCCGCATCATGGACTTGGCGCGCGACATGATTCGCCTCTCCGGCCTCCGCGAAGGCGACGACGTTGAAATCCGCATTACCGGCCTTCGCCCTGGGGAAAAGTTGTTTGAAGAACTCTACGCCGACGAAGAGTACCACGCGCGCACCGACCATCCAAAGATTCTCGCCTCAACGGTCGCCCCACGCGCCCTGCTGCATGTGATTTACGACGTCAACCGACTCGAACCTTACGTTAATGAATCCAGCGAGCAAGTGCGAGCGATTCTTCACGACGTCATCCCGCCGTACGAAGCCGTTGCTTCAACGACGCGTTACGCCGCGTGATTTAGCCCCCGGTCACTGACTGGGGGCTAATTGGGGTCGACGGAAAAACGGCGGACGGCGTGCGCGGCCGGCTCAGCTCGCCGTGTCGTCATCACCGGAGTTGTGAATCGCCACTGGAATCGCGATCGCGGCGGCGATGATGCCGCCGATCACCAGCGGGTTGCGAAGCGCGTCGCGCGCCCCCGCCGCGATTCCGCTCGTCACCGGCGTGCCGCAACCGACTTCCGACCCGCAGCACTGACCGAGCGCCGTGTCCGTGCCTTGCACAATCATCAACCCGCGCGTGGCGTTCGGCGGCTCCGTGCCCGCCTTCCACGCCCGGCACGTTAGGGTTTGCCGGCTCGTGGTCACCGTGTACGCGCCGCCTCGCAGTCCGGTGAAGCGGAACTGTCCCTTGGCGTCGGTCGTGGCGGTCATCTGCCGCTGGCCGTTGCTCATCAGGACCGTCTGGTTGACGAGCGGTTGACCCTGCAACGTCATCGCTTGACCCGCCAGCGACCCGTCGACGCCCAGCGCCACATCCGCGACCGTCGCCGCAGATTGCTGCGCAGGGGTCACCGGTAAAAGGAGTTCCGCCGCGAACAACTGGGGCGGCGCCGCCATCCCCAATGCCGCCGCCAACGCCGCCACGCGGCCTAGTGCCTTACGCTTCATGATTGACTCCTCCTAATACGACCCTGCGGTCGAACAGATAAGAACGCGCCGCAGTACGCGGCTGCAAAAGGTTCGCGAAAAGAGCGGCGAAAGGTATCAAACCGCGGTCACCGCGGCGATGCCATTCGCCGCGGATTCTCCGGCAAACCGTCGTTCTGAGCGGAGCGAAGAATCTAGCGTGACTCTAGATTCTTCGCTCCGCTCAGAATGACCTGCCGTCAAATTTGACGAGGACGCACTCTAGCTAGCAGGATCGTCGTCGAACTCGCTCACCGCCAGCGGCACCGCGATCGCCGTCGCCACCACGCCCGCCGTGATCCACGGGTGAGTCTTCACCCAACGCAAACTCTTCCCGATCGGCCCCGGTTGGCCAGGCGCATAGGGCACCGTCCCAGCGTATCCCGGGCCGGCAGGCCCCGGCGCCGGAGGCGGAGCATACTGGGCCCGCACCGCGTCTCCGCTCACGGCCATGATCCCGCGATTGGCGGCTGGCGGCGCGGTGCGCGGGGCCCACAGACGGTACACGCCACGATGCTCGCCTGCGGCTACTTCAAACACGCCGCCCTTGAGGCCTGAGGCCGAAAAATGTCCGTTCGAGTCGGCCGTAACCTGAAGCACATCGTGGCCCGCGGAGCGAATTAACACCGGCGCCCCGGCCACCGCGGCGCCCTGGGCGTTCAGCACCTGACCGACCAGTACGCCGCCGTCGCCAAGCGCAACATCGGTCACCGCGCCACCCTCGCCCGCTGGCGCCGCTAGCGCGATCGGCGAGAACAACATCCCCAGACAAGCCGCAGCGGCGGCCATGGATTGCAGTTGATTTGAAGCCATGAGAATTCCTTTCGTACCCCCAAGAGGAGCTCGCACACATCCCCTAGTATCGGTAAGGTCCGCCTGGTCGCTAAACCTTAACACCGTACTTTCATTATCAGGAGCGATCCCCCGTTCGCTAGCATTCGACACGAGGTGAGACTCGCCGCCAGCAGCGACGCCGTAGTGCTATTTCCGCTGCCAATGCTTGAAGTGCTGAAAGATCCGATCATCCAGGTCCGGCGCCACGGCCCGCAAGCGCTCCGACAGCAATCCCGGCGGTTCGCCACGGCGAATATCGGCCAAGAAATCGACGAGCGCTCGATGCACGCCCAGCGGGCCATGCAACATAAAATGGACCCACGCCCACGCGAACCGATATTCGACGCCGCCCATGTCCGCTAGCTCGCTATGCGCCTGGAGGTCCTCGACCGTTTGCAGCATGCCGAACCGCAGATTCCAGCGAAGCGTCGACAAATGCGGGTGATCGAACGCCCGCGCCGCCTCGGGCATCTCAAAATATTCCGCGAGCCCTTCGTCGAGCCACAAGGGCACCATGGCCAAATTGGCGTGCAACAGGGCGTGCGTGCATTCATGGCGGAGGTCGACGGGCAGCTCCGGATGTTGGTAGGCGTATACCGCCCCTTGGCCGCCACGCTGCACGTACAGGGCGCGCCGGTACGGCGCACGCGGGAACAACTCGCTCAAGTGACTTCGATGCGAACGTTCGTCCGCTAGCAGAAACACCTCGACGCGGGCGCTGGTCGGCGGCACGGCCAACGTCCGCTGCAGTTCTTGCTCTAGCCGCGACAGCTCTTGGAAGAACCCTTCCATCGCCGCCAGGGGAAACTCCGACACGCATTGAAACGGCCCGTAGGTTCGCCGATCGACCCAAGCTTGCGAGGCCCCGTTCGTAGCGCGACCAAATGCGCACGCTGCGGCTGCGAAACTTGCGCTGCTCAAGAATCCCCGCCGCGTCGATAGGCCCATCAACCCGCCTTGCCCCACGCCAAGAGCCGGCCCCAACGTGCCCGCTTCGCTACGGCGCGCCGTCCCGCCGGCACATCGGCGCCGGCGGCC
>JBGSYU010000290.1:0-2070 GCA_041750715.1 Lacipirellula sp. | reverse complement strand
AACTACTTCTCCGCCTCCGTCCAATCCCGCCGCTGCCGACTGCTGGGGATGTTCATCGCCTTGCGGTACTTCGTCACCGTGCGGCGGGCGACCGTAACGCCGGCCTTGCCCAGTTCGTCGACCAGCGCGTCGTCGGAGAGCGGCTTGGTCTTGTCCTCCTCGTCGATTATCTCTTGCAGCTTCAGCCGTACGCGGTCCCAGGCCACTTCTTCGCCGTCGGCGCCGGTGGTGCCGCCCACGAAGAATCGCTTGAGCGGGAATATGCCGCGGGGCGTTTGGATCCACTTGTCGTCCACCGCCCGGCTGACGGTGGTCACATGCACGCCCACCTTGTCGGCGATCTGCTGCATCTTGAGCGGCTCGATATGCTCCGGGCCGTCGTCGAGAAACTTCGTCTGGTGATCGACGATCGCCTGCGACACCCGCGTGAGCGTGCTGCGGCGCTGCTCGATCGCCTCGATCAGCCATTGGGCCGCGTTCACCTTGCGCTTGATGTAATCGCGCGTCTCGGCCGACGTGCCCGGTTCTTGCAACAGCCGCCGGTAGTACGGGCTGATGTACAGCGACGGCAGATCGCCGTCTTCCAAATGAACCTTGTACACGCCCTCTTCGTCCTTCTCGACGAACACGTCCGGCGTGACCGCGGGAGCGCTCGTCTCGGTGAAGTCGGCGCCGGGCTTCGGCTTGAGCGTGCGCAGGTCTTCCCACGCTTCCTGGATCGTTTCGATTGAGAAGCCGGTCTTCTTCGAGATCAACGGCAGGCGATTGTTTTCCAGGTCTTCGAGATGATTCTCGATGAGCACTTGCAGCTCTTCAAAAAACAGCAGCCCCGGCGTGAGCTGCATCATCAGGCATTCTTTGAGCGAGCGGGCGCCGACTCCAGGCGGGTCGAGCCGTTGCACGACGGCCAGCGCTCTCTCGGCCAGCGCCAGTTGATTGTCGCGCCACGCCTGCGCATCGCCGTTGACCTCGGCGGGCGGCGGCGGCAGCAGGTCTTCCAGCGGCGACTTGAGATACCCGTTGCTGTCGAGGTTGTAAATGATGCGATCCGCCATTTTGCGGGTCTCTTCATCCAAGTCGAACCAGCTCAACTGATGGTCGAGATAGTCCTGCAGCGATTCGGGCCGCGCGACCATGTTCGCCATTTGGTCGTGCCGGCGGTCGCCTTCTGCCTCAATCTGCCCGCGCGATGGCCGCGAGCGCTCTTCGTACTCGTCGGGGAGGTTTTCCGACATGTTGAGCAAGCGCTCAAAGTCGTCCTCGTTGTTGGTCGTCTCGCTGACGACCAGCTCCCGCTCCGTCTCTTCCAGCGCATCGGGCCCCGGTTCGGCGATCGCCGTCTCCTCGAACGCCCCCTCCTCCTCCTCCTCGCCCGAGGGCTCGACCTGGTCGAGGACCGGGTTGTCTTCCATCTCCTGCTCGATCCGCTCTTGCAGCGCGATGATCGGCAATTGCAGAATCTCCATGGATTGAATCATCCGTGGAGCAAGCACCTGCTTCTGGGCCATCTGCATGCTTTGGCCGAGGGATAGACGCATAGCAACTCGTTTCGCAGGTAAACGGAAAGAAGGGGAGACTGGAGCTAAGTACTTCGCAGCACGGTTAACGGTTCGATGGGCCAGCCGCAGCAAAATTTGGGCCACATACTTTAGTCGACGATCTTCAGCATACCGCTGCTAAGCACCAATCGTCAAATTTAATCGCCGATCGCCGGCTTCAATGGGTCCGTATTCTGAGGCGCAGGACGACTCAATTCTACCCCGAGAATGGGGTGGAAGGCGGGCAGACATTTTGACCTACCGCGATGCGGGGCTAGGCAGGCGGCTTCATCTCGCCCAGACCGCCTATTGCATCGCTGAGGCCCGGCAGGTTGAGGCCGCCGGCGAGCGACTGCATCGCTTCGGCGTGCAGCTGCTTCGCCTTTTGCTGGGCGGCGTTAATGGCCGCCGGCATCAGGTCTTCCAAAAGTTCGCGATCCTGCTTTTCGATAAGCGACGGATCAATCCGCACGGCGATCGCCTCGCCGAGACCGTTGGCGTCGACTTCAATCAGCCCGCCGCCGGCCGAGCC
>JBGSYU010000289.1:0-18964 GCA_041750715.1 Lacipirellula sp. | reverse complement strand
ATTGCGGCCGACGGGGCCCGCCGCCGCCGCGGCGTCGGCGCCGAGGGTGAGCTTGCCGCTCATGAATCGGTCGATGCTGGTGTGAGTCTTAAACACCAGTACCACGTCGGTGCCGTGAATGCCGGCCTGCCAGCCAATGCTGCCGCCAGTGAGCGTGATGAACTGCGGCAAACTCCACTCGCCCTCGGAGTCGCGCGTCATCACGACGCCTTGGCCGCGCCGCACGCCGGCGATGAAACCGATTTTGATCACGCGAGGTATGATTGCGATGCCCTGCGCCTCGGCGAGCAGCCCATGGGGGATGCGTTGGATGGGGATGGCCACCAGCTCAGCGAGCACCTGCTCCGCTTGCTGCATCGTGGCGGCCGGGTCGTTAGCGGCGGCCTTCGGCGTGAAAACCAACGTCGAACCGAAGGACGCGGCGATGATTGTCACTACAAGCGTGCGAGACATTGCGGTCACCCATTGCAGGTTGATTGGCGATTGAGGGGTAAATCGGAGGGAAGTGTATCTCAGGCGGCGGATTCTGGATGCGCCGGTCTTGGAGGGGCGGATCCCGACGCAACCGACGCCGTTGTGCCAACGGGGAAATGCCGTCGGGGGCGCACATGCCGCCGTAGAAAGAAAAGACAAATCTCACGCAAAGGCGTGTGGTCCCCTTAGGTTCTACTCCGGTAGCTTGTAATCGCGCCAGAGCCAGCGTAGCGAGTCGGGCAGAATCGCCCCGCCGTGGTTGCCGTTGTGGGCGCCTTCGCCGGGGACGAACTTGTAGTCGTAATCGCGATACTTCAGCGCCGATTCCATCTGCAAATTGCCGAGCCACCAGTTGCCGTGATCGTTGTTGAGGTCGTGGCTGCCGTCTTGCAGGAACACGCGGATGGGGCGCTTCTCGGCCTTGCGGATGATGCCGGGGTAGGCGTCGCCGCCGCGAATGTTCGTAAAGCTGCCGACCTGGCTGAGCACTTTTCTGAATTGGTCCGGCCGCTCCCACGCGGCAGTGAACGCGCAAATGCCACCGCTGGAGATGCCGCCGATGGCGCGGCCTTCGGGATCGTCGGTGATGCGATAGTTCTTACGCACCTCGGGCAACAGCTCGCTCACAATGAAATCCGCATAGTCCGCGCTGAGCGTGTCGTACTCCACGCTACGGTTCTGCGCCTTGGGCTCCCAGTTCGGCTTCTTCGGCAACTCCGGCGTGGTGTGCCCCGGGTCGACGAACAGCCCGATAGTCACAGGCATCTCGCCCTTGTGAATGAGATTGTCGAGCACGACCGGCGTGCGAAATTCGCCGCGCTCGCGGACGTAGGCGTGGCCATCTTGGAACACCATCAGCGCCGCGTCCTTCGTGCCGTCGTACTGCGCCGGCACATATATCCAGCAGCGGCGAATCGTGCCGGGGAAGACTTTGCTGTCCTTCCATACGAATTGGGTGATCTCCCCCTTCGGAACGCCCTCTGCGCGAGTCGAGTCGGGACCGTATTCGTATCGAACGTCCACGGACGGTTCCTTGCCCAGCGCTGGTCCAATCAATGGCAATGTATCACCGAGCCAAACCAGCGCGGCGACGCACAAGAGACGAGTGTGATTCATGGCTGCAAGATGCGTAGGTGAGCTGGGGCATGAGCGCCCCAGTCTACCCGCATCCGTCGCGAAATCCACACGCCAAGATAGCCGAGCCATCGTGGCTCGGTGAGAATTCCGGCCAGGTCTCCGCAGGCGACTCGCTGTGGCGAGATGGCCGGGCTATTTCGAGTCGTCGTTAATAGCGCGACGTAGTAGTCGAGGGTGGCTGCCAACTTTGCGCCTGCCGCGGCGGATCGCTGGTAAGCGCTTCGCCGCCGAGCGGTCGCGACGCCAGGGAGGTCGCGGACGAACTGCCTGCCAGCGGCGAGATCGTTGCCGAAGGGCCGCTACCGAGCGAACGCGATGCCAGCGCCGTGTTCGTGTTGCTCACGCCGCCGACCGCCACCCGACGTACGACCTCTTCGTTGGCCGTGCGATATTGAGTGACCGGCACCTGCACGGTGCGCGTTTCCGGCGCCCACGCCACGCGCGTCACCGGAATCTGCACCGTGCCGACTTGTTGCTGCCAGGTGGTCACCGGCTGGTAATGGTGCGTCCAGTACGGCTGGACGAACGGGTTCCAGCGGCCGTTGAGCCGCGACACGATTTGATACTGCGTAACGGGGACGTTGTACATTTGCTGGTGCTGCACGTTCTCCGTCGTCACCTGCTGCCGGTAGCTCGTCTGCTGTTGCTCCTGCATCGACTGAATCGGCACTTGCCGCTGAATCGTCTGCCGCGTCACCTGATAGCGGATGCCGTCGGCGCCGTCTTCGTATTTCACTTCCTGCCCAAACACGGGCCGCGGCGCAGCGGCGACTAAAAATATCAATACAAGGCCGAAGTGACGTAGCGTGAAACGCATCGATTCTCCTTGGCCGTCCCTGGCCCAGCCGACGCCCGTGCGGCGCGCGGCAATCCTTCGCCGCGCATTTAAGATATTACATCGGTCGACGCGATCGCTCGGCTTCACGCCCGGCGCGGACAAATCGGCTGCTCGTTCGCTAGCATCCATATAGCCCCGCCGCTAGCGGCGGGTCGCGGCTCGTCGTAAAATGAACCCCGGTAAGCGATCCAGCAATAACGCGATGCCAGCATCTACCGGTCAGGACCCTTGCATGATCGAATCGAAGCTCGTAGAAATCCTCCGCTGTCCCCAAGACCGCTCGCGGCTGCAAGTTGCCGCGCCCGAGATCGTCGACCGCATCAACCAAGCCATCGAGCGCGGCACGGCGATCAACCTCGCCGGCGAACGCTTGCCCAAGCGAATCGACGGCGGCTTGATGCGCGAAGCAGGGGACTTGCTGTACCCCATCGTCGACGACATCCCGGTAATGCTGCCGGACGAAGCGGTCGAGTTATCGCAATTTCACTGAGGGGGCAGGATGCAAACTGCAGACCTTAGGGAACCCGGATGATCACTTTGCCACGACAGATCGATGCAACTTGAACGCTGCAGTCTGCCGCCTGCGACCTGGGGCCTATTTATCACATGCCAGCCACGATCTTCAAACGCATCATCGACCGCGAGATTCCCGCCGACATAGTCTACGAAGACGACCGCTGCGTAGCGTTTCGCGACGTCTCGCCGCAAGCGCCGACGCATGTGCTGGTCATCCCCAAGCAAGAAATCGCGTCGCTCGATGAATTGGCCGATGACGACGCAGAGTTGCTCGCGCATCTGTGGCTGGTGATTCGCAATCTCGCCCGGCAACTGGGCGTCGACAAATCCGGCTATCGCGTGACGGTGAACTGCGGCGCGGAGGGCGGCCAGACGGTCAACCACTTGCACTTCCACCTGCTCGGCGGCCGGCCCATGACCTGGCCGCCGGGATGAACAAAGCCCGTAGCCCCAGCGAGCCCGAAGCGCAAGCAAGGCAGGCAAGTTATCGCTCAATCGCCTCACCCACTTGCTGTCGCTACGGGCTTTCCACGCCGCACGCCTGCCGGTAGGCTAATTAGTTGCAAGTGCATCCGCTCGCGTAGCTCAATTGGATAGAGCGCTGCCCTCCGAAGGCAGAGGTTACAGGTTCGACCCCTGTCGCGAGTACTGAGCATTGAGAAATAGTCAGGTGACGTACGCTCTGCCAGTGCTGCTAGCTGGCAAGACCGGCAGAATCGTTAAACTTTGCCGCGGCGGGCCGTCGAATGGAAGTGAAGCCTCGTCTCGTTGGCGTACCTTCAATCGACCCGTCGTGTCAGGCGCGATCTTGCGACGAATCACAATGACTCACCGATGGTTCGAACGCCCGGCGTTTGCAGGGCGAATCTTACTCGTCGCTGCCGCCGCTTGGGCCGTGGGCTCCGGCGCTCACGCGCAGCGGCCGCTCGTCGGTGAAAGCATCGTGCCGCAGGGAGAATTTCTCGGCGAAGCGCCGTCCACCGGTTTGCTGTTAGACGCCGATTCGGCGCCTGGGAGACCATCCTACGACCCGATGATTGCGGCGCCTTACGGCGACGATTCCCAGTTCGAGTCGAACGACTTCAACCAAACGCGGCCCGTTAATTGGATTTCCGGTCCGTATTTGCGGAGCGGCGTAAACTTCGTGTTGGGCGACGACCTGTTCGACGTGGACCAGAAAACCGGCTACGGCATCTCTGGGGGATTTCGTCAGCCGTTGGGACCGGAAATCGGCGGCGACCGATTTTTCTTCGACCTCGGCGGGTCGTATCAAGACGCCTACGGCGAGGCGACGCCGGTGAACTTCGGCGGTCGGCAGATTACGTCGATCGGCGGCGTGGTCGTCGGCGATATCATCGTGCCGAACGCCTTTGCCGCCACCTTAGAAGAAGCCCGGCGCGGCAGCCTGCACGCGGCGCTGGGTTGGTACTGGGGGGCGCCGCTGGACTCTAGAAGAGCGGATCCTCAACTCCGCTTTGCGACCCGCATCGGCGGGCGCGTCGGCCATCTTCGCGGCGGATATCAAGAAGCCCTAATTATCGCGCCGCCCGCGGCCAATCAAACCATCGACCCCGTCTTCTACCAAAAGACCGACACCTACGGCGGTCTCTATGCGGGCACGGAAGCCATCTTGCTCAAGCGAGATCTTACGTTCGGCCACTTTCAATGGACGGTCGACGCAGAGTTCGCGAATGACTGGGTCAACATCGGCAACATCTGGGAAGGGAACCTCGGCACCGCTTCGGTGATGCTGGGGTTCATGCTGTCGCGCTAATATTGTCTCTGAAGATTTTAGCGGTCAGTCGTCATTCTGAGCGAAGCGAAGAATCTAGCGCTCCGCCAAATCCTTGGCTCCGCTCAGGATGACCGCCCGCCGCCGTCAACTGAGGCGCGCGGCACCAGCCAAGTCGCAAGCCCTTGCTACGCCAGAATGCCGTCGACGGTATGTCCCGCCACGTCCGTCAAACGGAAGTCGCGGCCCTGATAGCGGTAGGTGAGCCGCTCGTGGTCGACGCCTAAGAGTTGCAGCATCGTCGCGTGCAGATCGTGCGTGTGGACCTTGTTCTCGGTGGCGTAGTAGCCTAGCTCGTCGGTGGCGCCGTAGGTGATGCCCGGCTTAATCCCGCCGCCGGCGAGCCACATCGAGAAGCCGCGAATGTGATGATCGCGGCCCGCGGCGTCCGAATTCACGTCGCCCTGGGCCATCGGCGTGCGGCCGAACTCGCCGCCCCAAATCACCAGCGTATCCTCCAGCATGCCGCGCTGTTTCAGGTCCGTTATCAGCGCCGTGCTCGCCTGGTCGCTGGTCGCGCACGCCTCGCGGACGTATTGATTGATGCGGTTGTGGTGGTCCCAGCCGCGGTGGTAAAGCTGAATGAACCGCACGCCGCGCTCGGCCAGCCGTCGTGCGAGCAGGCAGTTGTATCCGAACGAACCGTCGGCGCCCTTTACGCCGTACATATCGAGCACATGCTGCGGCTCGCTCGAAATATCGACCAGCTCCGGCACGCTCGCCTGCATGCGAAACGCCAACTCGTACTGGGCGATGCGGGTCGTAATCTCTGGATTCCGCTCGTCGAGATCGCGGAACTTATTGAGGCCAACCACCGTCTCGATCACGTCCTGCTGCCGCTGGCGATCGACGCCTGGCGGATTGCCCACGTAGTGAACCGGGTCGCCCTGCGAATACACCGGCACGCCCTGAAAGCGGCTCGGCAGGAAGCCGCTATGCCATTGCCGCGAGGAGATCGGCTGCGGGGATCGCGTGTCCGCAAGGCTCTTCATCACAACGAACCCGGGCAGGTTTTCGCTCTCGCTGCCCAGGCCGTAGTTGATCCACGCGCCCATGCTCGGCCGGCCCGATATACTGGTGCCGGCGTTCATAAACGTCTGGGCCGGATCGTGATTGATCTGCTCGGTCTGCATCGAGCGGACGATGCAGATGTCGTCGGCGATCTTTGCGGTGTGCGGCAGCAGCTCGCTGATCGACTGGCCCGATTGGCCGTACTTGGCAAATTTCACCAGCGGTCGCAGGCATCGCAACTCGCTGCCTTGCAATTGAGCGATCGGCTGGCCCTTGGTGTACGACTCGGGCATCGTCTGCCCGTGCATCTGGTGCAGCTTGGGCTTCTCGTCGAACGTCTCGAACTGCGACGGCCCGCCAGCCATGCACAGGAAGATCACCCGCTTGGCCTTCGGGACGAAATGCAACGGGTTGACGACGCCGCGCGGAGCGGCCAGCGGATCGACGCCGAGGGCGCCGCTGGTCGTAGCGCCCAGCATCGTGCGTTGCAACAGCGCCGCTAGCGCCGTGACGCCAATGCCCAGCGAGCCGTGCCCGATAAACGTGCGACGGTCGACGAGGCGCTCGATAACACTGTTAGTAATTCCACTCATAGGTAAATGCCTCAAGACTAACCACGGAGCACGCAGAGAGCACAGAGGAAACGCGAGGAAATGCTACATTTCGAATTCTATTCACTCGCGCACTTCATTGTTCTTCTTCTCTGCGATCTCTGTGTGTTCTGTGGTTAAATCCTAATTCCTAGAAATCGTTTCGTTTAAATTGAGCAAGGCCCGGCTGACCGAAGTCCACGCCGCCAACTCCGCCGCGTCCTGCTTCTCATCGCGTTTGGAATTGCCGACGCTCAGCAGCGCGCCGGCCGCGACGCGCTGCTCGTCGAAGTGCTGGCGGTGCCGCTCGAGTAGCGCCACGAGCATCGCGATTTCCTCGCTCTTGGCTTCCCGATTAGTGACGACTCGCCACACCCACCGCAGGCGCTCCTCGTCGTTAGTCGCTTTGTCCGTCGTCATCGTCCGCTGAGCCAGCGCCCGTGCCGCTTCGACGAACGACGGATCGTTCAGCAGCACCAGCGCCGCGCTGGGCGTGTTGGAAATCACCCGCTGCGCGGTACATTCCTCGCGGCTCGGCGCATCGAACGCCAACAGCCACGGATGCAAGAACTGCCGCTGCCAATGAACGTAGACCGAGCGGCGGTACTGGTTCGAGTCCGTCGACGGCGCGTACTCGCGCTCCGGAAAGTTCAGCGGCGAGTAGTACCCGGCCGGCTGATACGGCCGCGAGACGTCACCGCCCGTTTGCATCACGAGCAGCCCGCTCACGGAGAGCGCGTTATCGCGAATTTGCTCGGCGTCCATGCGGAATCGCGACTGCCGCGCCACCAATCGGTTCTCGGGATCGACCGCGTCGATCTCCGGCCGCGGCAGCGACGACTGCCGATAGGCGTTGCTCGTGACCATCTGCCGCACCAGCCGCTTCACGTCCCAGCCGCTCTCGGTGAATTCGACGGCCAGCCAATCTAAGAGATCCTGGTTCGCCGGCCATTCCCCCTGCGAACCGATATCGATCACCGTTTTCGACAGCCCCACGCCATAGAACCGTTGCCAAAGCCGGTTGGCCACGACTCGGGCCGCTTGCGGCTGTTCGGGCGAAACCAGCCACTTCGCCAAGTCGAGTCGATTTGCCCGCCGCCCTTCGACCGCGATCTGCGGCAAGTGGTGCGGCACATGCGGCTGCACCACGGCGCCAGACTCGTCCATCCAGTTGCCGCGCGGCAAGATCTTGACCTCACGCGGCTCGATGGCCTGCGTAATCATCGTCGGCTCGAACTTAGCTTCCAAATCCAGCCGCGAACGCCGCAGCGCGACCAGCTCGTCGCGCCGTTTGGGCCACTCCGCATCCAATTTGCCGACGAGCGTCGCCTCCAGCTCGGCAATGCGGGCTTCGAGCTTTTCAATCTCGCGAAACACCGGCAGCGTCCACGCCAGCATTTCGGGCGGCCGCTCGGTGGGCGAGGCGTTCGAACCTATGGGTTGAAACGACCCATAATGGTCGACGTCGGCGAAGAACGCCCCCAGGCTGTAAAAATCGTCCGCCGTGTAGGGATCGAACTTGTGATCGTGACATTCCGCGCAGCCGACCGACGCCGCCAGCCACGTTTCCGAAAAATTGCGAACGCGGTCGGCGAGGTGCTTCGCGCGGTACTCGCCGTCCTGGGCGCCGCCCTCGTGCGTCGTCTGCAACAACCGGTTGTACCCGCTCGCCACGCGCTGCCACATCGTGGGGTTGGGCAATAGGTCGCCGGCCAGTTGCTCGATCGCGAACTGGTCGAACGGTAGGTTGTCGTTGAACGACTTAATCACATAGTCGCGATACGGCGTGATGCGATGTTCCTGGTCGCCGTGATAGCCCACCGTACTGGCAAACCGCACCAAGTCGAACCACCACGACGCCATCCGCTCGCCGTAGGCTTCCGACGCGAGTAGTCGATCGACGAGCTTCTCGTAAGCGTCCGGGCTTTCATCCGCTAGGAAGGCGTCCATCTCCTCGGGCGTCGGCGGCAATCCGGTGAGATCGAAATGCACGCGCCGCACCAGCGTCGCGCGATCGGCCTCCGGCGATAGCGCGAGTCCGCGCTTGTCCAGCTGCGCAACCACAAAACGGTCGATCTCGTTCCGCGCCGCCGCCTCGTTCTCGATCGCCGGAACCGCGGATCGCTGCGGCGGAATGTACGACCAATGCGGCTCGTACTTCGCGCCGGCGTCGACCCACTTGCGCACCAACTCGACTTGCTCGGCCGTGAGCGGCGGCCTCTTTGAATCGACCGGCGGCATTTTCATATCCGGGTCGTCGGCGCCGATCCGGCTGACCACTTCGCTGCCGTCGGAATCGCCGGCGATGATCGCCCACTCGTGGGCGCCTTCCTCAGTATCTAGTCGCAGCTCCGCTTCGCGGGCGCCGGCGTCGGGGCCGTGGCAGGTGAAGCAGCGATCCGAAAGAATCGGCCGAATGTCGCGGTTGTAGCTCGGCGCGTCGTCCGCCGCGGCGCGTGCCGCCGCGCCACTGGCCATGCCGAAGCAGTAGGCCGCAAATCCGCACATCATCAACTTCATTGTCAATCGCGTCATCAATTCAAATCTTCCAGGGAAGTGGGCGTCTGCCGCCGTGCATCGCCGCAATCACCATGATAACCAACCGACGGCTCCCGCCGAACCGCCGCATTTCACGGACAAATAGCCTCTCACGAGAGCGGCGGCGGCGTCCCAGATTCTGCTTTCGCAGGCCTTAACAACTCAAAATGCTCCCCCACTTCGTCGGTCGCCAGCGGACGATCGTAGATCGCCACTTCATCCAGATGGCCAATAAAAAATCGCTCCACCGTCTCCGTATAAAGCTGACCAATCACCAAGTGCAAACCCTTGGGCGTCGGCAGATCATCGTGCGCCGTTTGCACGAGCTCACCGTCGAGATACAACCGCAATTCCCCCCGCTGCTTCACCGCCACCACATGCTGCCACCGCCGCGCGTCATACGAACGTCCAGAAAAGCACGACACGCCGTCCGCCGAGTTGGCCGTCAGTTGCGAGCGATGCAGCAGCCGCAGTTGCTTCATCCGCAGCCAGTCGCTGGGACCCGAAGGCCCGCAGGTTTCCAGCAGCACGCCGTGCTTGTTCCGCTGCTGGAGCGCGTCGAATTCGCCGACGAACCCCACCATCGACCCCAAGTGGTGATGGCTCGGCTTCATCCACAGTTCGATGCTGAAGTCGCCGCCGAGCACCGCGTCCCACGATTCGTTCGCGACGATCGAACCCTGCTTCTCATCGAGGCCCAGCTCAATCGCGCGATTTCCTTGAGGCCCCGCCCAGCCGACCTCGCCCTTCACTTGAGCTTGAAAGGCGCCGCTCATTTCGTTCCGCACCACGCCACCGGCGGAGTCTTCGAACCGCCAATACGCCACTGGCTTTGCGGCCACGACCGCGCGAACATATGCCGGGCTGACCGATAGGAAGTCGGTGCTCATCGACACTTGCGGCGTGAACCGTTGCGGCTGCGCCACGTCCCGCTTCGCTTGCAGCGTCGCCCCGCCGACGTCATCGAACTGAAGCGCCTCGCCGGCGTGCAACTCGATGCTCGCCACCTCGCGCTCGTTCGAGCGGAGCCATGGCGATTCAATCGTCACCCGCCCGCGAAAGCAGTGAATCTCCGCCATGCTGCCGAAGCCGATGAGCCCGACTTCCGACTCCGGTTCGGCCAGCACGCGGCCAAAAGACGTTTCAATCGGGTAGGCGCCGGCGTATACCTGCCCGGTGCGGGCGATAATCTTGCCATAGCTCATGCTCGCGGCGCCGTGCGCGGTGAGCACCATCGAGACAGGCCCCTCCATCTGCAATCGCACGTCGCTGGCGCCCGTGCCAATGCGAAACTCGGCGATGCCTTCCAAAAGCTGCAACGAATCGCCGCCGGCCAGATCTCGGCCGGGCAGAAGACTCGCCGAATTGCCGGGGCCCCAGACGCACCCCGTCGAGCTAACCATCGTGGCCTGAACGAGCGGCGAATCGTCGGCCGCGATTTCCGCGGCCCGGTGGCTGGTAGAGAACCATTGCCCGCCGACGAAGCCGAGCAAGCTGGCCGCGATCGCCCACCACGCCCAGCCGCTGCCAAGGCGCGCGACTTTCGCTACGGGCGCTTTCACCGCCGACGGTTGGCCCGCCGAGTGCGACAGCGCTGCAAGCGCCGCCGGCAGTCGAGCCTCACCCGCATTCCACGCCAGCCAGCCCTGCTGCCGAGAAACATCGAGCACGCAGGCCCGGGCATCACCCTCCAACTCCACCCACCGGTTGAGCCGTGCAAGCTGCGCATCATCGGCGGCGCCCTCGCCGGCGAGGAGCCACAACTCGATCAGTTCTCGTTGGTTGGTAGCAGTCATGTGTCGATTACGAGGCTCAACGATGAATTCTATAATTCTTTGCGACCTTTGCGGCCTTCTGTTCCCCGTTCTTTTTTATGAACAGAAGGTCGCAAAGTATAAGAGCGAAGATTGGTGAAGGCTAAAATGTGAATCGACTAGGAAATCGTTTAGTCGGCCAGCGTCGAACGCCGCACGCATTGCAACAGGGCGTCGTGAATTCGGCTGAGCGCCCGATAAATCGAGTGAACGCTCTTGGCACTGGCCTCCGCAATTTCGGCGACCGACTGCTGGGCGAAATACCGCTGCTGAAGCAACTCGCGATCGGCCCCTTTCAATCTCGCCAGGCAGTCGGCAAGCGCCTCCTGATCCTCATGTTTTTCATCCACGGTTGCGAGCGCATCGGTCGCCAAGGCTTGCCACGCCGCGTCCGATAGCGTCTTCACGCGGCTCGTTTTACGCCGATCGTACAACGCCTCGAAATACGCAATCCGGCACGCCCATGCCAGAAAGTTCGTCCCCGGCTCGAACGCGTCAAACTTTTCCCACAGCACCACGCTGGTATTCTGAAAAACATCCTCGGCGTCCGACCGATTGACGCACAGACTCAGCACGAAACCGAACAACCGGCTCGAACACTGGCTTAGCAGCCGCACAAATTCCGCCTGCCGATCCGCCATAACAGTTACCAACTAAACGACCCGTGCCGGAAAAGATTGGCGCACAAACTAGTAATAAAGGGCCGATCAGCCCAAAAGTTGCCTTAAAACCGCGATTCTGCCACCCAAACCGCCCTTTTCCGCGTGCGGGAAATTGTACTCCCATCCGCCCGCCCCAAGTCCTCCCCCAGCGCAATCCATAGAACCCCCCCGCAGGGCCAACGAGCCTCGACGTGGGCTCTGCGTGACCTACATTTTCGGGTCCGGGGTAGGCGCCGGCGCCGCCGGGTGGCCCCGGTTGGCGTACTCGCCTACCGGGGTCGCGGTAGCGACGCGAGGTTGCCCTCAAGCGCTCCGCGGTCGAGTCGTAGGGCGAGTACCGTTTAACCTCCTGTCGCCGCGGCGACCCAGGTAGGCGCGTACGCCAACCTGGGCTACCCACTTAGAAGTTGAACTGAAGATTGGCCAACACTGCTAGCCGGAGCTAAGTCAGCGACATGATCGTCATTGTGGGATGCATGGTGGTGATGGGCGCGGTGCTCGCCGGCTTTACCTGGGCCGGCGGCCACATCGGCGCGCTCATTCATCCGTCGGAAATTGTGACGATCGGCGGCGCCTCGCTCGGCGCCCTCATCGTCATGTCGCCCAAGAAAGTGCTCGTCGATCTCTTCAAGGGGCTGCTCACCACCGTGAAAGGGTCGCCTTTCAGTCGAGTCATGTACGGCGATCTGTTCCGCCTGATGTACGACCTACTCCGCACCGCTCGGCGCGAGGGCTTGCTGGGGCTGGAAGTTCACGTCTCGCACCCGCACGAAAGCTCGATCTTTACGAAGTACCCCCGCGTGGCGAACAATCACCACGTCACCGATTTTATTTGCAGTGGCCTGACGCCGCTGGTCGAAGGTACCGCCCGCAAAGAACAACTGCCCGCGTTGTTCGCCGCCGACTTGAAGGTTCTCGCCGACGAGCATCACTTGCCGACGCTCGCCCTCTCAAAGACGGCAGACGGATTGCCAGGCTTCGGCATCGTCGCGGCCGTGCTGGGCATCGTCATCACGATGGGCCACATCGACGGCCCGCCCGCCGAAATCGGTCACAAGGTTGGCGCCGCCTTGGTCGGCACGTTCCTCGGCATTCTCATGTCCTACGGCTTCATCGCGCCGCTGGCCGCGCGGATGGAACTCTTGGGCATCACCGAACTATCGTTCTTCAACACCATCGCCACGATCATCACTGGCTTCGCCAACGACCTGCCTCCTAAGGTGGCCATCGACCAAGCCCGCCGCGGCGTAGCCTCGGAAAACCGCCCGACACGAGAAGAACTCGAAGAAATATTTCAGGAAGTGGATGCGACTTAGGGTCGAAAGTCTAAGAGTCAAAATGTCGAAGACGGACCTCCACCCTCGACCCTTCGTCCCTTCAACCTTAGACCCTTCGACCTTAGACCTTAGACCCTCTCGACCCCTTCGACCCCCTTGGTGCTCCCATGGCAGGCGGATCCGGCGGTGCATGGAAAGTCGCTTACGCGGACTTCGTCACCGCCATGATGGCGTTTTTCATGGTCATGTGGCTCACCGGCCAGAAGGAAGGCGTGAAAGAAGCCGTCGCCGGCTACTTCCGCGAGCCCTTCGCCACCTACAAAAGCACCCAACAGGGCGCCGCCGCCACCGCCGCCGCGGTGACCGACCCCATGTACGGCCACACGGCCCAACCGCAAAAACGGCAACTGCCGATCTCCGGCGATAGCACCGACTACCAATTCACCGTCCTCTTCAACGCCGACGACGCGACGATCGATACCGACCAGGCCGAGTCGATAAAGGACTTCGCGCCGATGATGGTCGGCAAACTCAACCGCGTCGAAGTCCGCGGCCACTGCGTCCGCAAGCCCCTGGCCGAGGACGGACCGTTCGCCAACCATTGGGAACTGTGCTACGCCCGCTGCCAGGCAGTGAAGGAACAGCTCCAGTCGCAAGGCATCGAGCCCGAGCGCATCCGCCTTAGCCAGGCCGAAGGCAACGAGCCGCTCGCGCTGAACCTGGCGGACGAGGAACTGAAGCTAAACTCGCGCGTCGACGTGATCTTGCTGCCCGACCTCGCCGAAATCCCCTGGAAACGGCCGCACGAAAAAAGCGTAGTGCAAGCGTCGTCCGAACACGCGACGCCGGAGGCGACTCATATCGTGGCGGAAGGGACGCACACGCCACCCAGCGATCCGGCCCACTTAGCCCCCGGTCACTGACCGGGGGCTAACTTCGCTCCGCGGTCGACCGCCTTCGCACGCCAGCGTCGTCGGCGGAATCACCAGCTTCTGCAGCGCCGCCAAATCATCGTCGCTCGGCGCATCGCCAGTGATCAACCGCGCCGATCGGTCGTACGTAAAATAATTCCACGACCACTGCATCAGCACCAACAGCCGATTGCGAAAGTTCACGATCTGCATTAAATGCACCAGCAGCCACAGCCACCACGCGATGAATCCCGAAAAGTGCAGCGTGCCCAAGTCGGCCACCGCCGAGCTTTTGCCGATCGTTGCGAGACTGCCCAAATTGCGGTAATGAAACGTCGGCAACGCGCGGCCGCGTAGCTTCGCGGCGATCAGCTTCGCCACAAATCGACCTTGCTGAATCGCTACCTGAGCCACGCCCGGCAGCGGCTTGCCGCCCGGGTGCAGGTAGCTGGCCATGTCGCCCAGCACGAACACCTCGGGCCGACCCGAGAGCGACAAGTCGGGCTCCACCGCAATGCGTCCCGCACGGTCGAGCGTTGCGCACGAACCTGCCGCCAGCGCCTTCGCCAGCGGCGACGCTAACACGCCAGCCGCCCATAGCACGGTTCGCGTCGGCCAGCGCTCGACGCCCACGAGTGAAGTTAATTCTACGTCGACCGGCGTAATGTCCGTGACCCGCGTGCCGGTTCGCACCGTCACGCCCAATCGCTCCAGCGATGCGAGCGCTTTGGTCGAAAGGTCTTCGGGGAACTGCTCCAGCACGCGCGACCCCGCCTCAACCAGCATGATCCGCGCATCGGACGGGTCGATGTGCCGAAAGTCGTACTTCAAACTGTGCCGCGCGATTTCCGCCAGGGCGCCGGCCAGTTCCACCCCGGTCGGCCCGCCGCCGACGATCGCAAAGTCGAGCAGCGCCCGCCGATCGTCCTGGTTGGTAGTCAGCTCCGCATGCTCGAAGGCCGAGTAGACGCGGCGGCGAATCTCGGTGGCGTCTTCGATCGTCTTCAGCCCCGGCGCGATCTTCGCCCAGTCGTCCTTGCCGAAATAACTGTGCCGCGAGCCGGCCGCCACGATCAGCGTGTCGTACGGCACGTCGCCCTCGTCGGTCAGCACGCGGCGCGAGTCCATGTCGAACCCCACGACCTCCGCCAGCGATACGTCGCAGTTCGCCTGCCGCCGCAATATCCACCGCAGCGGCGCGGCAATGTTCGCCGGCGACAATCCGCCGGTCGCCACTTGGTACAGCAGCGGCTGAAAGAGGTGAAAGTTGCGACGGTCGATGAGTGTGACGTCGACGGCAGCTCGCCGCAATGCTTTCGCCGCGTTCAATCCTGCGAAACCGCCGCCGACGATGACGACGCGATGGCGGGGAGCGTGGGGTTGGCGCCTCTTCGCGGAAGCATCAATGTTGGAAGGCGGCGTCTGAATCATTTACAAGCCGCGGGCGGCGGCGCCCTCGAGGTCGAGTGAATTGATCGCCGATTATTTGGGTCAGTAGGATTGTTCCGAAAAGCAGCCCTGCGGCCTTCGGCTCAGGGACGGCGGCCGACGCCGCGGCGGTCGCGGGTACGGCTCCTTGGACGGCGCCGAGCTGGCGTTGCCAGGCGAGGAAGTCGCCGCCATCGCTGTCGCCATCACCGTCGGCATCGCTGCGGGCGCTGGCGCCGAAGTCGTCGCGCCAATAGGCGAGATCTTCGCCGTCGACTTCGCCATCGTAGTTGAAATCGGCGGGCAGGTGAATCACGCTCAACACGCCGGTCGAGTAGAGCTGGGAGGCGTCCCACAACAGGCCTGGACTCAGGGTTGGTAAATGGATCGACTGGAACGCGCCGTTGAGAACGGTGAAGTCCAGGACGTCGAATTCGGCGCCGACCTCCGGGGAGTAGCCGTTTAGAAGCGAAACGGCAAGCGTTCCGCCGCCGAGCGTTATTTGGCCGCTGGTCGCTAGGCTGTCGAAATTCGTGGGCGACGCCAGCTCGATCTCTAGGCTACCGTTCGACTGTTGCGAATAGTTGCCGTTCACGGTAAGGGCGCCCACGGAGTCGCCCGGCGCCACGGCGCCGAAGACGGTAAGGTCGGCGTTAATCACACCGTTGCCGCCTAGGGTGGCGCCGTTGGTCACTTGGTATCCCGCGGCGGCGGCCTGCGTGCCGTTGACGATCAACGTGCCCTCTTCGACGAACGTCGATCCGGTGTAAAGATTGTCGCCGTCGATCGTCCATGTGCCGGCGCCGACTTTCCTAATACCGCCGCCACCACCGATCGCGCCGGAAAATAGGCTCGACTGATCGCTACTGCCCACCCACAGGTCTCCATTTCCCAGATCGACGTTGCCGACGCCCACCAGTGCGCCGATCGTCTCGATCCGGTCGTTGAGGGCCCATAGGCCGTTGCTTTCGAGGTTCACCGAAGCGTCGTTGGCGATCTGTTCGTGAGCAAGGTTGCGTAGCGTCGCGCCGCCATTCACGACGACGTCTACCGTGTTCGCGGCGCCGTCGCCGGCGATGGCGTTCACTCCAGCAGGCTTGTTAAGGGCTAATGAGCCGCTGGCTACGGTCGTTAGCCCGCCGTAGGTGTTGGCGGAGGCGCCGCTAAACCGCAGCGTTTGCGACGGTCCTAACAAACCATTGACAGTAAATCCGAAGGCCGCGCCGCCGTCGCCGATGACTCCGCTAATGATTGCCGTGGCCGGGGCGCCGGAATCGAAGACGTTGATCGCCAGGTGGTCCGTCAGCGTGAGGCTTCCGGCCAGCGTCGCTCCATCAAAAAATCCAATCGCGCCGTTAACCCCGCCGCCTGTGCCCCGAGCGGCGATGTTCTCGAAAACGACGTTCGTCGTGGAAATCGTGAGACGACCGCCGTCGTTCACGATGGTGCCGCCCACGGTGCTTCCCAAGGCGCCGCTGCCGATGAGGTGCAGTGCGCCGCTATTAATCGTGGTGACGCCGTCGTAGGTGTTAGCGGCGGTGAGGGCCAAGTTCGCGGTGATGCTGCCGTCACCGTTTTGAACGACGTCGCCGCTACCGCTGATGATGCTTGAATGAACGAAAAAGTCCGCACGATGGAATGCCAACGTCCCGTTATTGCTTACACTTCCGGCGCCCAGCGTTCCTGTGGTTCCGCCATCGCCTATTTGCAGGGTTCCTCCGCTAATGACCGTAACACCGCCGTAGGTGTTGTTCGCGGCAAGCTTCAGCGTGCCCGCGCCCGTTTTGGTGAGCGAGCCATTCTGACCGGCAACATTGCCGATCTCGCCGTTCATTGCGGTGGAGAAGCCGTTAGTATCGAGGACGCCGCCCCAAGCGCCGAGTTCGAATTTCAGCGCGCCGCCAGCGGTCGCGACAAGCGTGGGAATGTCGGCGCTAAGTCGCAACGTTCCTTTGCCGTCTGCGACGTTGGTATCGCCAAATCGAACGCTCGCGGACCCGGCGCTGGTGGCCGTGTTATTAATGAAGCCTTGCCCCGTGACCAGAATTCCCTCGCCCGCCACGGTCAACGTGGCGCTGCCGCTGGCGCCGTTGGCAGGGTTCACCTCGATGGGCGTTGGTCCGGCGTAGGACAACGATCCGCCGTAAATCGTGGCTATGGAGTCGGCGCCGCCGTGCGCATTGATGGACATTGCGCCATTTTGAGTCCAAGTATTTCTTACATCGAGGGAGGCCGAACTGCCGAGGTACAGCGAGCCGTCGTTTGTGACGACGTTGGTAACGTAGAGCGACTGCGGCGCACTGCCGCCGGCGACATTGTTACCGATCCGAATCTGCTTGCCGCTGGCGACGGCGATTAATCCACTTGAAAAGTTGACCGCCGCAGCCATCGTCGCGTTGGGCCCGATGCTCCACCCGCCGTTGGCGGCCGTTTGGTTGCCGCTGACGTTCACAACGCCGGCTTCGACGATCGTTCCGCCGGTGTAGGTATTGGCGCCGGTAAGAGTCAGCGTGCCTAAGCCCTGCTTTGTCAAAAGGCCGTTGTCCCCGGGGGAATCGCCGATCGGAAGGCTCATCGTGGTGGAAAAGCCGTTGGTGTTGATGATCCCGCCGCCGCCGCCCAGTTGAAACAAGAATTCACTGCCCGCGGTAGACGCGAGGGAGGGGATGTTGGCCGAGAGCTTCAGCGTGGCGCTGCCGCCGCCACTGCCTAGCCGGATTTTCGTCGAGCCGCCGCTACTGGCTGTGACGTTGGAGAAGGGCTGTCCGGTGGTAAACGTGCCGCTCAGTAAGTTTAAGAGGGCGTTGCCGCTGCTGCCGGTGGCCGGGCTGATACTGATGGGCGTCGATCCGGCGTAGGTGAACGATCCTTGATTGAATACGGTGGAAGCGTTTTCGCCGACGGGGCTAATGGCCATCGCCCCGTACTGCGTCCACGATTTACCGTTATTCACGTTGAGCGTGCCATAACGGCCGACGTGCAGCGTCCCGTTATTCGTCACCGTTCCGTCGGATTCGAGATACTGAAAACTTCCGTTGGCTGAGCCGGGTGCGTCGCTGCTAATGCGCACCGTCTTGCCGCTGGCGATCACCGCCGTCGATCCACTCGCGAAGGTAAGTTGGCTGCTCTGGTCGATGGCGTCGGACCCGACGCGCCAGCCGCCCGTGGCGGCAGTTTGGTCGCCTTCGACAAGGAGATGGCCCCCGGAGACCGTCGATCCACCGGTATACGTATTATTGGCGGTAAGCGTGAGCGTCCCCGCGCCTGTCTTGATCAGCGCTCCCACCTGAGCATCGACGTTGCTGACCACCCCGTTCATGGTGGTGGAATAGCCGTTGGTGTCGATGACCCCGCCGGCGGCGCCGACTTGAAAATGGAACGTGCTGCCAGCGGTGGTAACGAGCGACGGGATGTCGGCGGAAAGTTTCAGCGTTCCGACGCCGGTTTCGCCCAGTCGGATTCTTGACGTGCCGATGCTGCTGACGATCGTGCTGGCGAACCCCTGTCCTGTGGTGATCGTGCCGCCGCCGCTCACGGTCAGACGGGAGTTGCCGCTACCGGGATTGATGGCGATCGGGGTCGATCCGGAGTACGTGAACTGTCCGTCGTCGATAATCAGGGTTCGGGCGCCGCCCCCTTCGCCGTTTAAGGACATGGCGCCGTGCTGCGTCCAGGCGCCGCCGCTGTTGATGTTAAAGTTCACAGAACGGCCGACGTACAGCGTGCCATTATTCGTGACCGTGCCGGCGACATTAAGCGTCTGGGCTACCGACCCGGCGCTCACATTGTTGCCAATTCGCACTTCTTTATCGCTGGCGACCGCGATCGTCGATCCGGCGTTGAAGTTCACGGTTGTTGCCGCCGCGTTGGAGGGCCCGATGCTCCAGCCGCCGTCGGCGGCGCTTTGGTTGCCTGAGACGAAGAGTGTGCCTTCGAGGGCACTCGTCCCGCCGGTATACGTGTTGGCGCCGCTGAG
>JBGSYU010000288.1:0-4234 GCA_041750715.1 Lacipirellula sp. | reverse complement strand
GCCGGGCTTGCGTCCGGCGTAGCTGGCGCCGGTTCGTCGTCTGTTGCCGGCGTCTCCGCGGCTGGCGTTTCGGGGGCCGCTGAATCGGCCGCTGCTGGCGTCGCTGGGACATCCGTCGCGGGTGATTGACCGTCGGTTGCTGGCGGCGCCGCTTGTTCTACGGCCGGTTGTTCCTGAAGGAGCGTTGTGTAGGAAATCAATCCTGGGAAGAGCGGCAGGCCTCGATTCCACGATCTCATAAAATCGACGGCGCCGACGGCGGTCCCTGCGGCCGGAATCGGCTGTACGTCTTCGACCTCAACCCGATAGGTCTCCAGCTTGTCGTCGAAGGCCTTGGTCAGAATCTCCTCGACCTTTTCGACGTCGTCGTTGATCGTTGTAATCGTGTACCGCGTATCGGTATCGCCGACGGAAACTAGAGACAGGTTCTCTTCGCCCAATTCCGTCTCGCGGAGAATCCCGTCCACTTCCGCGAACGGCAGTTTCTGGTCGTCTTTCAGCACGATCGTCACCGAACTGCCGCCGGTAAAGTCGATGTCGAGCAGGTCGCGACCCCGCATATAAACCGCCGCAAGACCCACGCCGATGACCACCAGGGAAGCGGTGACGGCGACCCGGCTCCAACTGAGGAAGTCGATATGCGTCTCGCCGATGAACTCGCGCATCGACAAATCTTTCAGCCAGCCGCGGCGTTCGGCCACGTCGAACACCAGACGCGTCAGAAACACAGCCGTATAAACGCTCATAATAATGCCGAGGAACAGCGTCACGCCGAAGCCTTTTACGCTGTCCGGGGCGATTTTGTAGATGACGGCCGCCGTGATCAGGTTGGTCACGTTGGAGTCGAGGATCGTGATGCTAGCGCGATTGAATCCGTTGCGGATGGCCATCCGCAACGCGGCGCCGCGTTTGAGTTCTTCGCGGATGCGCTCGTAAATGAGCACGTTCGCGTCGACGGACATTCCAATGGTAAGCACCAGGCCCGCAAGGCCGGGCAACGTGAACGCCGCCTTAATCAGCACCATGCAGCCAAGGATGAGCAACATGTTCGCAGCGAGCCCCAGCCACGAGATGATGCCGGCCCTCTTGTAGTAGAACGGCATGAAGACCGCGACGATCGCCAGTGCGATGATCAACGACCGTTTGCCGCGTTCGACAGTGAGCTGGCCCAACGTCGGGCTGATTTGTGCGCGGCTGATAGGCGACTTGTTGAGCGAGGCGGGTAAGCTGCCGGCATTGAGGATGCCGACGAGAAAATCGACTTCTTCCTGATTCTCCAACCCCGAGATGATGCCGCGATCGGAGATGACGTCGTTGAGCGTCGGCGCCGACAGCAGTCGGTTGTCCAACAGGATGCCGAGTTGATACTTCTGTCTCGAAGGATTCGGTTGATGCTTGCGCGTGAGTTGCTCGAACTTGAAGGCGCCCAGTTGATTGAAGACGAACGACACGGCCGGCCCGCCGACTTGATCGACGTCGGAGGCGGCCGAACGCAGGAAGTCGCCCGTGACATTGTCGCCGTCGTCGGTCACGACGAGCGCCTGGGGCGTCTTGCCCGAAAGCCGAACGATCATTCCCGATCGTGCCGCCTGTTCGAGATTGCCAAACTTGGTCTCGTCGAACTCCACCCATCGCGCGACCTCGCGATCGCCGATTTTGAGGATGTTCTGGCCGGGCGGCAGCTTTTCCGCTTCTTTGATAAAGCTTTGGTGGCGACTAAATCGCGGCGAGGCGACGATCCTGAACTCTAGCACGCCGGCCGTGTAAATCCGCCGCTCGATGGCTTCGAGCTCCGACTTCTCGGCCTTCGGGATAATAATCTCGATCTGCCCTTCGCCAAATTGCTTGATCGAAACTTCCTTCGTGCCGGCGGGGTCGACGCGCTCGATAAGGGCTCGAATGAGCTTGCCCATGTTCTCGTCGCCGGCGAAGGCGCCGGCGTCGCCGCCTTGCGTTGCGCCAGGGGCTGGCGTCTCGTCTTCGACGACGGCGGCGGCGTCCTCGCTCGGTTCTTCGACTTCCATCGCCGCGGCATCGTCGCCCGCCGGCGCTGCAGGTTGTCCGGCGTCGCGATTCTGCACTTCGTAGATCAGCGTAATGCCGCCGCTCAGATCGGGGCCGAGCTTGACCTCGCCTCGGGCGACGATCACGCCAGCGGCCAGAAGGGAGCCGATCGCCAGGGCGAACTTCCACCCGTGGTCCGGCATACGCAGCTTCCGGGCCAGGAAGTTTCCGATGAGCACCGGCAGGACGAGGACGCCGATAACGATCGCCAACTTTTCAAGGGCTTCCCACGAGAACGTGCCGGCGTCGGCCTCCGGCGGGGCGACCTGGTCGGCCTTCGTATTGCCACCGATGGCTGCGTCCTCGGCCAGCGAGGGCAACGCCCACGCCGCGACCACGGCCAGCAGAGCCAGCTTCAACATGAGGCGATTCGAGAGAATGCTCCGCGACATCCGGCGGACGAGCGACGCTAATTCCATAGCCGATGAACCTGTCGTTTCTTTGACGCTTGTTGAAATATTTAGCTGCTGGCTCGCCAGCGGGGCGTTGCCGAGCCAGCGACGCTACTCGGACTTGTCCTCGCCGGTCACGATGGTGGCGATCGCGGACGTTCCCACGCGGATTTTTGCGCCGGTCGATTCATCGATCCGGATGGTGACGATTCCCGCCTCTCGATTCACATTCGTAACCACTCCGTGAATACCGCCGATGGTGACGACTCGGTCGGTGTCCTTCAGGTTGTCGAGCATCGAACGGAGCTGCTGATCCTTGCTCTTCTGCGGACGCAGGATCAAGAAGTAAAACAGCACCATGATCACCGCGATGGCGGGAAGCATGTTTTGGAAGGCGGGCCCTGGCGTGTCGGCCCCTTCGGCCTTCTTCGCGGCCTCGGCTACCAAGAGCCAAACGGAGTTTTGGAGGTTAATCACTTGCTTCACGGCCGAGCGGGAACTCGGCCCAGAGAGGTCGGACGCATCGGCGACCGATCGGCCGCGGAACTCTCAACGCGCGTGTGCGTTCCGCGCCCTGAGAAACGCCGCCGCTAGTGACGGTCTGGCACGCCCGATGCGCACCTTCCCGGCCCGTCGCCTGACGGTAAGCGGGTCATCATAAGTCTTAGCGCCGCAACGAACAAGGGCGTCGCAACGCATGCCATTGCGCCTTCATCGCCCGCGACATGAAAGCCCCCGGCTTTGCCGAGGGACGGAGCACGACCTGCATTAACCGACAGGTCCCCCGGCAAAGCCGGAGGCTATCAATCATGCCCCCAGCCCCGCAGCTTTTCTTCGCGGAAGTCCGCGTAGCGATCGGCGGCAATGGCTTCCCGCGCCCCCGCGACCAGTCGCTGGTAGTAAGTAATGTTGTGGATCGACGCCAGGATCGGCCCGAGCATCTCGCCGGCTTGGAACAGATGTCGAAGGTAGCCCCGGCTGTGGCGGCACGCGGGGCATGGGCAATGTGCCTCCAGCGGCTGCGTGTCGCGCTGGTGGACCGCGTTGCGGAGCCGCACGGGTCCGGCGTCGGTGAACACCAGCGCGTTGCGTCCGTTGCGGGTCGGCATCACGCAGTCGAACAAGTCGATCCCGCGGGCAATTCCCTCCACCAGATCCTGCGGCCGACCGACGCCCATCAGATAGCGTGGCCGGTCGGCGGGTAATTCCGGTACGACCGCGTCCAAACAGGCGTACATCTCGGCGGGCGTCTCGCCGACGCTGAGGCCACCGACGGCGTACCCCTGAAAGTTCATAGTCACAAGTTCCCGAGCACAGCTTCGCCGCAACGCCGCATCGAGCCCCCCCTGAACGATGGCCAGCAGCATCTGGTCGCTGCGGCGAGCAGCCCGTTGGCACCGCTCGGCCCAACGGACGCTTCGCCAAGTGGCGTCGTCGACCACGTCGGCCGAATTCGGTAGCGCCACCACATGATCGAACTGCATAATCAGGTCGCTGCCGAGCGCCTCTTGGATTGCAATCGACCGCTCGGGCGTGATATTTACCGGCGATCCGTCGAGATGCGAGCGAAACTCAACGCCGTCCTCGCTCACGTTGATGCGGTCGGCCAGGCTGAAGACCTGAAAGCCGCCGCTGTCGGTGAGGATGGGCCCCGACCAACCCATGAACTCGTGCAGATCGCCCAGCGCAGCGACCGTTTCCTCGCCGGGGCGGAGCGCGAGGTGGTATGTGTTGGCAAGCACCATCTGCGCGCCCGTCTCGCGCAGTCGGCCGACGTC
>JBGSYU010000287.1:0-4727 GCA_041750715.1 Lacipirellula sp. | reverse complement strand
ACGCCGGAGGCGCGTATTTCGGCATGGCGGACGGCAGCGTGCAATTTCTGCGCGATGAAATCGACTTCACGGTCTACCAGGATTTGGCCACGAAGGACGGCGGTGAAGTGAGCGACGGGTTACGCTAGGGCGTTTTTCGAGTTGGCGTGCTGCCCGTCATCCTGAGCAATGCGAAGGATCTGGCGTTGTTCTAGATTCTTCGCTGCGCTCAGAATAACCGGATCCTCGGTACGCCAACTTGAAAAACGCTCTAGGAGTGTAGACTTCACGCTGGGGCGTGAAGCATCCTCTCGCGGAGCGTGAGGGGTCCATTACTCGGCGGCTTCGCGGTTCGCGAGCAGGCACACCAGTTCGTAGAGCTTGACCGGGTCGGCGGGCCATTCTTGCTGAAGCTGCTTGTCGAGCCGCGCGGCCTCACCCAGATGTTCCTTGCCGGCCTCGAAGCCGGCTGCCATGGCGCGGCGCAGTTCGGCGTCGAGCAGTTCCAAGCGATACTTATTCGGCGTGGAACTTTCACGCGCCAGCCGCTTGAACAGCTCGCCGGCCTCTTTTAATTGCTGGTCGGCGTCTTGCGGGGCCTCTTCGCTGTTGAGCTCCGCCAAGATGAGATTGCACTGAGCCAGCGCCGCGGCGACGGCCGGCCTGGCGGGGTCGTCGCGATGAAGCTTCTGCAAAATCTTCTTCGTCGCCGACAGGTGCTTGAGCGCTTCGGGGCGATGCTTCGTCTGATGGGCCAAGACTGCGAGTCCGAGATGCCCCCGGGCCGCGTCCCAGTCGTCGGCGCCTTCGGCCCCGCCCTGTAGCTTGGCCGCCGTCGCCGCGTAACGCTGGTCGTACAGCTTGTGCAGCAGATTTTGCCGCGGGCCTATCGCGGCGACCGGCGGCCAAAACTCGAACGGATTGGTGCGCCCCTCCCACATGTCGAGCCGGTCGGTGAGGCCGGCGATCGTCGCCTGATCGGTCCGCTGATCGCCGACGTACCGGTCAATCAGGTTGTTCTTCTCGACGACCAGTTCCGCCGTCCGGCGTCGCTGCGATTCAATCACCACGGCAGCGGTCGGCCCCGCCACGGCCAAGAGCACGAGCAACCCGGCCACCGCCGCGAGCGCGGGTTTGCGCTTCGCCCAACGGGCCAGTCGTGCGATGCGTGAAATCGGTCGAGCTTCGATCGGCACGCCCGCGGTGAATCGCTCGAACTCCTTGGCCAGCGCATCCGCCGTGGCGTAGCGTCGGTTCGGATCGCGCTCCAGGCATTTGAGACAAATCGTCGCCAGGTCTTTGGGGATGTGCTTGTTCAGCTTACGCGGGTCGGGGGCGTCCTCGGTCAGCCGCCGATGCACCTGCATCTGGGCGTTGCCGCGGAAGGGAAGCTCGCCGGTGAGCATCCGGAAGAGGATGACGCCGAGGGAATAAATGTCGGTCCGTCGATCGGTCCAGTGGCTGTGCCCCCCGGCTTGCTCCGGCGACATGTAGGCCGGCGTGCCCAGCACTTGGCCGTCGACGGTCATGGTCACCTCGCCGACTTCGCGTTTGGCCAGGCCGAAGTCCATAAGCTGCGGTTCGCCGTCGAGGTCGATCATCACGTTCGACGGCTTGAGGTCGCGATGGATCACCCCGTGCTGATGGGCGTGGTGCAGCGAGCCGGCGATTTTTCGGCACAGGGCGGCGATATCGCGAAACGGGGGTCGCTCGCCGGTAAGCCAGTCGTTCAGCTCCACGCCGCGCACCAGGTCGCAGACGATAAAAATCGTCCCCTCGGCGCGGCCCACCTCGTGAACGGGGACGATATTCGGATGCCGCAGTTGGGCCGCGGAACGGGCCTCGCGAAAGAACTGCTCGATCTCGTCGTTGGAAAGCTGCCCCTTGCGCGGAATCTTCACAGCCACCACGCGATCGAGCTCGGTGTCGCGCGCCTTCCAGACCGAGCCGAACCCGCCGACGCCCAATCGCGAGATCAGCTCGAAGCGGCCGATCGATTTCAGCGGCGTCGCCAGCCGCGTCGCTTCCTCGCGATCGACCAGGCTGAAATGGCTACCGCAAGAATGGCAGGTGATCTCCTCGTACGGCGTGTCGACCAGCAGCTCGACCTGGTTGGTGCAGTGCGGACACCGAATGTGCAGGCCCCGCGAGCCGCGACCCGTGGGCGTGTGCATAAACGCCACGGTCTCAACGGGATTGGCGACGCGCGCCAGCGCCCGGTCGTCGTTGAGGAACGCTTCGATGTCGACGGCCAGGTCGGGATGTTGGGCGAGTAGTTCGGCGCGGTCGACGAGCTCGCCCGAATCGACGCGCTCGAGATACTTTGCCAGCGCTTCGTCCAGACGCCGGCGGCGTTCATCGCGACTGCTGGTGGCGGACATGGGCGGTGGAGGCGGAAGGAGTTAACCACGAAACACACGAAACATACGAAACATACGAAAGTATTAAATCAGCATCCAATTCGTGTGTTTCGTGTGTTTCGTGGTTCAACGCATTGGCATTTAGGTCGAGCGCCGTCGATACGAGGCGGCGAGGACGACGAAGCCCAGCAGCACCAAAGCTGCGGCCGAAGGCTCCGGCACGGCGCCGGCGTCGCGGATCATTTGGGTGAATTGCGGCAGCGACAGCGTGCTGGAGAAGTAGTTCTGGTAAATGACCAGCACGTCGTCGAAGTCGAAGTCGCCGTCGGGCGCCCCGACGGGATGGCGGTCGCCGGCTTCGGCGGGCGTGTTGCCGCCGGGATTCTGGTTGCTGAACGCCTCGGGGTTGCGTAGTGCCAGGGCGATGTCCTGGGCGTCGTTGCCGTCGATGACGCCGTCGCCGTTCATGTCTCCCTTTTCCACCGAAAACAGCGAGACGGTGACGCCGCCGGGGCCCGATTGGTACTGCGGCGTTAAGTAAATATCATCGCTTCCGAGCGTCACGACCCGGTCGAACTTCGACCCGGCCATCAGGCTGCCGGCGGTGATGACGGGGAACTGCTGGCCGGCGGTGATCGCGCCGTCGCTGACGTCGACGGTGAGCGTGCCGCCGAGAATGGCCTGACTTGTAATCGCCAGCGTATCGAACTGCCCGGCGCCCGTGCCTTCGACGTCGAGCGTGAGATTGCCGCTGGCCGTTTGCTGGTAGGCGCCGCTGAACACGATGGCGCCGGTCTGGTCCCCGGCGTCGTCGCCGGGGGCGACTTCGCTGGAATTGGTGAAGCTGGTCGTTTGAATGGTGCCACTGCCATCGACGACGCCGGCTGAAAGCGTATATGCGGCGGGAAAACTCGCGGTCGCGTTTCCGCCGGCGAGCGAAAAGCCGCCGCCGTAGCTGTGGCCCGGGCCATTGAATTGGAGCGTCGCCCCTGGGGACACGATAAACCGACCGCTGCCGCTGCCGCCGCTGTTGAACGCGAGCGTACCGGCGTTCACCCGGACTAAGCCGTTGTTTACGAACGTCCCGGCACTGAGGGTCGAGATACCGGTACTGGTGTGCAATAACGTGCCGCCCGGCTGAATTTGCAGATTGGCGTTGAGCGACCTGTTGACCGATCCACTAATCGTGAACGTAGTACCGCCCGGAATGACGATACTGCCGCGCTGGCCGCTAGTGGTGATATCGCCCTGCGACCAGTTCACCCCGCCAGCTACGATCGTGCGGTCGTTAAGCGTCTTGCTGCTTCCCGAAATGGTTCCACTGGTGAAAGTGGTCGTACCGACGCCGCTCATCGCGCCTCCGGTCCAAGTCGAGGCGCCGGCGAAGGTGACGGTCCCCGTGCCGCCGAGGGTGCCGCCCGTTTGATTGAGCCTGCCGGCCGCGGTTGCTGCATTGAAATTAACCGTTCCCCCGCTAATGCCAAACGCGCCGCCGCCGGCCTGCTGCCCGGCAAAGGCGGTGGTGCCGCCAGAAACGTTGACCGTCCCCAGACCAGTAACGTCCGCCGTCGCAGCAAAGGTATGGCTTCCGGCAAGCTCTAGCGTCGTCCCGGCGGCGAGCGAGAAGTCCCCCGTATGCGATCCGCCGTTTCCCAGCGAGAGCGTGCCGCCCTGGACGTTGACCGTTCCGGAGTTGTTAAAGGCGACGCCCGTGTTGAACGTGCGGAACTGGGCCGTCCCCGAGCCGAGCTTGGTGAACGCGCCGGCGTTGTTGAAGGCGTTCACTCCGCCGGGAGTGCTGCCGTAGCTGTCGAGCGTCTGGCCAATGAAGGCGTTGGCCGTGAAGGCGCCGTTGTTGGTGAACGTCCCGTTGTGCATGGGGAAGGGGTTGCTTCCCTCCCACGTCGCACTGCCGTCGTTGATCAATTGCCGGTTGAGCGACGAGTTGCCGAGCGACAGCGTGCCCCCCGCGCCGATCGTCGTGGAGCCCGTCCCCGCCATCGTCGAATTGAACCAGGTCAGGTCGCCACTGACCTGCCAGTTGGCCGAACCGCCCAGCGTGCCGCCGGTGAGCGTCCCCCCGGCGGTGGCGTTCACGGGGCCGTTGAGATTGGCCGTGCCGCCGCTGATATTGAGCGCGCTGGCCGACAGCGAACCGTTCAGCGTCGTCGTCCCGCCGGCGAACGCCACCGTCCCGCTGGTGGCGATCGAGCCGTCGCTTGTGCTCGTCCCCGATTCGAACCGGACGTTCATCCCGCCGGTAACGTCCGCCCCCGCGGCGAACGTATGGTTGCCGCCCAGCGCCAGCGTGCCGCTGGCCAGACCGCTAAAGTCCCCCGTATGCGATCCGCCGTTTCCCAGCGAGAGCGTGCCGCCCTGGACGTTGAC
>JBGSYU010000286.1:0-1526 GCA_041750715.1 Lacipirellula sp. | reverse complement strand
AACCGCTGAGCGAAGAATTCCTGCCAGAATACGCCGCGGAGATTGAAGAATACTTCCGCGTACTCGCCGAGACTCCGATCGACGCAACCGCGGAGAATAAGCCGTGAAAAGGATCGTATCGGCGCTCGTGGCTGCAATGCTCCTCATTTGTCCCGCGGCAGCCGAGGAACCGCTGTTTTCACAAGCGGATTTGATAACACCGCCGTCCGACGATGTGATCAAACGCGGCTTGGCGTATCTCGCCGAGCGCCAGCTTGAAGACGGCTCGTTCGGCACGAGCGGCAACGGACGCAACGTCGCCGTGGTCGGCCTGGCAGGAATGGCGTTTCTCGCCAGCGGTAGCACGCCGGGCCGCGGGGAGTTCGGCCAGCACATCGACCGCTGCATTGACTTTCTCCTGGAGCACACCTCCGACAGCGGGCTGATCGCCGCGCCCGAAGGCGCGGTACGCGGGCCGATGTACGGCCACGGTTTTGCGGCGCTATTTCTGTGCGAAGTCCATGGCATGGCCGATCGCCCCGCGCTTCGCGACAGCCTGTCGAGAGCCACCGAACTCATCGTCGCGTCACAAAATCGCGACGGTGGCTGGCGGTATGAACCCCGGCCGCAGGACGCCGACGTTTCCGTGACGGCGTGCCAGGTGATGGCGCTGCGGGCGGCGCGGAACGCCGGCATCGCCGTTCCGCGCGAGACGGTCGACCGCAGCATCGAGTATGTGAAGAAGTGTCAGAACGCCGACGGCGGCTTTCGATATATGCTCGATCAGGGTCCGCCCGAGAGCGGCTTCGCACGCACGGCGGCCGGCATCGTCGCCCTTTACAACGCCGGCTTGTACGACGGCCCGGAGATCGCCGCCGGGCTGGAGTACCTCGTCAAGTATTCGCCGGGCGAGAAACTCCCGCAGTCCGAGGCGTATTATTTCTACGGCCACTACTATGCCACGCAAGCGATGTGGCATGCGGGCGGCGAGCAATGGCGGGCCTGGTTTCCGGCGATTCGCGACCAATTGACCGCGCGGCAACGCGAAGACGGCTCGTGGATCGACTCGGTCTCACCTGAGTACGGCACGGCGATGGCTTGTATCATTCTGCAGACGCCCAACAACTATCTACCTATCCTCCAGCGGTGAGACGCATTTGCAAATCGACCTGACTCAACTTGGCGGAATATTGGTCTGCTTGATGACCGCCGCCTCAAGCGTGACGGCCTTTCCCGCGGAGAAATCGGCGGCCGAATTAATCGCGATCGGCGCACCCGCGAAGGTGGCGGACCTTATTGCCGTCGAGTCCGACGGCGCCTTGCAATTTCGCGACGCCGCGGGCGGCACGTTCCTCGTGGCCGCGAATAAGCTCGTTCGTTGGTCGACGCCAGTCGCCGCGACGGCGGCGGACGAGCTGCTGTTGGCTGACGGCAGTCGCATCCGACTTGCAGCGGCTTGGCGAACAGGGCCGCCGTTCGTCATCGATGCTGCAGCGGCCACGGCGATAACGCATCGCTGGGGAGAACTGAGTCTGGTTCGCTCCCAA
>JBGSYU010000285.1:0-5413 GCA_041750715.1 Lacipirellula sp. | reverse complement strand
GGCGAGAGCCATCGCGGCGAGCAGCATCGCGGTTGGCTCGGGCGTGGTTCTCGCGGTCATCGACGCGGCGCCGCTGGCGGCGAGTTGTCGCTGCCAAATGAGAAAATCGGCGCCATCCACATCATCGTCGCCGTCGGCGTCGCCTTGCAGGCGCGTGGCGGCGCCCGCGGCGCCGAAGCCGGTCTTCCACCTAGTCAGGTCGGCGGCGTCGACCGCGCCATTGGAGTCGAAATCAGCCGCCAAGAGCGGCGTCGCCGCCGGATTGATGAGCACGGTGAGCGAGGCGATGCTGCCCTGATTAGAAGTTAGCACCACGCTGCCAGGGCTGTATCCCACGAGCCGCGAGACGTCGAGAATGCCCGAACTCTCGGTGGCGGTATTGATGCCGACGTTGTCGGCGATCAGCGTCAGGCCGCTGCCGTCGGGGCGACTCATCCAGGTCTCGCCATTAGCGGTGCCGCTATCCTCGTTGACGAAGATCAGGCCGCTTGGATAGCTAACGCCATTGAGCACGGTGGCGTCGGTCCAGTCGACGTTATCGGCATCGCCGAACGCGCCGTCCATGTCGTCGTTGTGGCTGAGGATCTTGGTGATTGAAAAGCTGGAGCCGGCGGCGCTAAAAGTGCCGTCAATGTCGTCGAAATCAAGATTGAAGTCGAACGTAAACACGCCAGAGTCTTGGTCGCCCAGAACGACCTGGGTGGGATCGGACGGGCTGGTGTCGACGTCTTCCAGCTTGGTCGACGTGAGGGCGCCCGCGGTCGTCGTGTCGATGAATCCGTCGAGCGACGTTCCGCTTGCCGGCAGCGAATCGTTGAGGTAGTAGTAGCTGCCGTAGGCGAGTCCGTTGCGAGCCAGGAAATCGGTCGAGGCGGCGCCTGTAGCGCTCTTGCCCTTCTCGCCGATGTAGAGCTGCATGCGCTGGGTGCCGCCGTCGGGCGAGAGCAGCAAAGCCACATGGCCGGTCTCCCCCGTGTCGATCAGCGCCGCATTTTCCCACGGATCGAAGGGCAGCCCGCCGATGCCGCCGCTGGCGCTGCCGCTCACGCCGCTGAGCCGATAGAAGTCGCGGTTGGCCAGATCGAGGGCGAACAGACGATTGGTGCTGCCTTCCTCGCCGGTGATGTAAATGTCGTCGACGAACCCGCGCCCCGGACCAAATGTATTGGGGTTGTAGGACTGTCCCGAGCAGAAGCGGTAGAAGGAAGTGGTCGTCGCATCGGCGGTGTTGGTCCAAGTCGCGCCGCCGTCGTTGCTCCAGCGATCGTAGGCCTGTCGGGCGGAGCCGACGAAGCTCACGCCGCCGGTGCTTCCGCCGGTGATCGCGATATTGATCGCCGTCTTGAGATTGGCGAGATTCAAGTTGATCTCGCTGACCGAGGCGTCGGTCGTCTCGTGGTTCACAGTCACACGTAGCGTCGCGGCGTCTGGAGCCCAGGCGCCCAGCCCGTCGAACGTACCGGGCATGACGTAGTTGAAGCCATCGCCGGCGGGGTTGTTGCCGACGGAGATGACCTCAAAGGCCCGCCAACCGTTGCGGGGAATCATCTGCAGTGGGCCGCCGTCCAAGGCATAGCCCGGCGAGACGAGCGCGGCGCCGCTGACGGTAAGGAGTAATACGACGAGCGTGCGGTGCATAGGAGATTCACCCGGTTGCGGTGGCGGCGCTTGTGTGCGATCCGGAAACGTCTGCGAACCTGTAGAGGTGCAGGTACAACTCGAAGCCGACGCTCCGCGTAACATGCATTGTAACCCCGCCGCACCTCATCCAGTCTGGAAAAGCTGCGCCAAGAGCCAGCGCCTCAGTCTTGCCGGCGCCCGAGCAGCCAATAGGTCTTCATGCGGCCCTTCCCCTTGATCTCGACCGTGCCGCGCTCCTCGATCGCAAAACTGTCGTCGAGCGATGCGGCGGCCTGCTCCGAAAGCTGAATGCGCCCCGGCAGGCCGCTCGACTCCATGCGGTTGGCCGTATTGACCGTATCGCCCCAGACGTCGTAGGCGAACTTTTTGATGCCGATGACGCCTGCCACGGCCGGGCCCGTATGGATGCCAATGCGAATGTGGACCGATTGCTCCGTTTCGAGATTGCACGTTGCTACCGCGTCCAGCATGTCGAGCGCCATGGCGGATACGTCCTTGACGTGGCCCTCCCGCAGTTCCGGAAACCCGCCGGCGACCATGTAAGCGTCGCCGATCGTCTTAATCTTTTCGAGCCCGTATCTTTCCGCCAAATCGTCGAAGGTCGAAAACAAGCGATTGAGATACCCGACGATCTCCGTGGGCGTCGCATGTTCGGACATGGCGGTGAAGCCGACGATGTCGGAGAACATCACCGTGGCTGACTCGAAGTGGTCGGCGATGATCGAATCGCCCTCCTTGAGCCGCTGAGCGATCGACGCGGGCAGGATGTTCAGCAGCAGCCGTTCCGACTTCTGCCGCTCCAACTCCAACTTCGCCTCGGCCGTACGAGCCGCCTCGCTGTAGACGTACGACATGAATGCGAGGATCGTAAAGGCGCTCGTCACGTTGGCCATCAGAAACGCCTCGCGGACGGCTTCCCCGGGGTCGAAATGCGGCAGGTTCCAATACTGGACCCGATAGTAGAAGCCGAGGAACGACAGCAAGCAGACGACGAACATCGTCACCGGAATAACCAGCGACTTGAAGTTCATCATGAACGCAAACGCGACGATCACCAACAGGAAATATTGAAATCCGTAGTCCCAACCCAAGTAGTAAATCGCTAGAAACTGATGCCCGACGACTTCGGTGGAGCCGATCACCACGGCGGTGAGAATGGCGCCCCACTTCCGCAGAATGGCGATGTTGAGGATCCAAATCAGGACGCTGCCGACGTTGATCAGACTCAGCGCCGTGAAACCGAGCCCGCGGAAGATGAAAATCCACGAAAAGTGCAACACCAGCGCCATGAAGTTCGCCAGGAGCATCGAATAGTAGGTGCGATAGTCGTACCTTTCGACGCTCGGCGGCACGGTCAGAAAAGACTGGAGCTCAATCCGTAGAAAGCGTACCGCGGCATGAAGAGGTGCGAGCATGCTGTTTTGGAAGTCGCCGTCGCCGGCGCCGAAGTCGACGGTTAATCCATTGCTACCGTTGGTAAGTCACGAGCTCTGCAGCGCCCACGCCTTGAGTTTCCGTTGCAAGGTGCGTACGGAAATGCCGAGCGCTTCGGCGGCGCGGGTGCGATTCTCGCGATGTTTGCGGAGGGCGTTTTCAATCGCCAAACGCTCGATTTCATCCATGGTCGCGTTGGCGGGAAGCTGCAGGTAGCCGCCTGAGTGGCTTTCCAGCGGCGACGAATCGGCGGCGTATTCCTGGTCTTGCGGCCCCTCGCGGACGGCATCGACGCATTCAGCCACGCGGCTCAGTAGCTCGGCGGTTTTATAAGGCTTGGTTATATAGTCCTCGGCGCCAAGTTTCACGGCTTCGACGACCTGCACGACGTCGACGACCCCGGTCACGAAGATGAATGGGGTCGACGGTCGGCGAGCTTTCCAACGTCGCAACAGTTCCACCCCGCTGAGGCCATGCATCCGTAGGTCGCTGAGGACGACGTCGATCTGATCGCCGACGTATTCGAGTGCGCCGAGAGCGTCGACGACGCCATACACGTCGTACTTCTCAACTCGCAGAAGCGTCATCAGGGTCTGGCGCTCCAGGTCGTTGTCCTCGACGACCAAAATAGAACCTTTATGCATTTTTCGCGTCCTCTTGTAGCTCTTGTAGCCGGGGTCTGTGACCCCGGGATTTGAGAGTCGCCGGCCTCAAAGAGGCCGGGCTACAACCTCGTTGAGAGTCGCCGGCTACAACCTCGAAGAATCCAATGATACACCTGTGGATTGGCGGCGGCGCTGGCCGTAGCGATTCGGCAGGCCGAAAAGTTGGCCGTTAAAAAAGCCCCGTGCGACCTGTTTTCGACGAGTCGTTGAACGAAGCCCTTGAAGTCGGCGACCCGTCCTGGTAAATTGCGTAACCGGTTACGCATCCGCATCGGGTATGGTTCCCTTCTCTGCTGTTCTCAGGCGGCGCCCGTGGCTACGAACTCGACTGAAACTACGATTCACGACATTGCGCGGCGACTTAATGTTTCGTCGACCACGGTCTGGCGAGCGATTAACGGCCGCCAGCGAGTTAGCCCGCAGACGCGCCAATTAATCTTGGACGAGGTCGAGCGGACTGGGTATCGGCCGTCCCTGGTCGCGCAGAACTTGTCTTCAGGACGCACGCAAACGCTCGGGGTGGTGGTGCCGACCGTTGCCAACCCGGTGTATGCGGCGCTGGTCCGCGCGGTGGAGCAGGCCGCGTTCGACCGCGGATACAGCATCATCTTGTGCGATACCGATTTCAACCGCGCCCGCGAGCAGCAGTATCTCGACCTCATCGAACGGCGGCGCGTGGAAGGCGTCCTGCTCATCCCTTTCGCAAAGGGGATGGCCTCGAAAAATACGCAGCTTAGTCGGCTGGTTCGAGCCGGCGTCAAAGTGGTTTGCATGCAGCAGCGACTGCCGACCAACGAGGCCCCGCAAGTCGCCCCCGATAATGTCGGCGCCGCGCGTGCCATGACGCGCCACTTAATTGGACTGGGCCATCGACGGATCGCCTTCCTGCATGCCGGGATGCCGCCTTGGCATCTGTCCATGTGCGAGCGCCATGAAGGGTATCGCCTTGCGCTCGAAGAAGCGGACTTGCCGGAGAACCCGCGTCTCGTGGTCGAGGCGGGGTCCTTCGAATCGATGGTGTACGACGACGAAGGCGAATTCTTCGCCGATCGCGTCGAGGACCTCTTGCGCGGTAGAATGCGACCCACGGCGGTGTTCGCCCCCGCCGACGTGCTGGCGATCAAAGCGATGTCGGTAATTCGGTCCCTGGGCATGCGTACGCCGGACGACGTGGCCGTAGCGGGTTTCGACGATATTCACATGTCGGCGTATACCACGCCGCCGCTCACGACGGTTCGCCATCCGACCGCCGCGGTGGGCAAGCGCGCCGCCGAACTGTTGTTCGCCAGCCTCGATGCGTCGGCGTCGTCCACCGGCAATTCGGAAAGCTGCCCGATTGAACGCGTGCCGTGCGAACTCGTCATCCGCTGCTCGTGCGGCGCCCGGCGCGCTCAAGTCATCCCAACGTAAACGCGGTGAATATGATTCCCAATCCTCTCCTTGGCGTTTTGCTGCATGCCGTCGGCGGGCTGATGTCGGCGATTTTCTATTTACCGTACCGCAAGGTGAAGCATTGGTCGTGGGAAAGCTATTGGATCGTCGGCGGCGTGTTTAGTTGGATCGTCGTGCCGTGGGTGGTCGCCTTCCTCGCGGTGCCCAATCTTTTGACGACGCTGTCGTACGCTCCGCCCAATAGTCTGTTCTGGAGCTTCTTGTTCGGCGTCCTGTGGGGC
>JBGSYU010000284.1:0-11433 GCA_041750715.1 Lacipirellula sp. | reverse complement strand
CAACCCGCTGGTGGGCGTGAACGACGATCGCCTCGGCCCGCGATTCCCCGATATGTCGGCCCCCTACACGCCGGAGCTCATCGATCTCGCCCTCGAAATCGCCCGCAAGGAAAACTTTATCGCCCACCGCGGCGTGACCGTTGCGGTTACGGGCCCGAACCTTGAAACCCGAGCCGAGTACCGCTTTCTTCGCCAGATCGGCGCCGACGTGGTGGGCATGTCGACCGTGCCGGAAGTGATCGTCGCCGTCCACGCGGGTATGCGCGTGTTCGGGCTCTCGGTAATCACCGACATGTGCCTGCCCGATTCGCTCAAGCCCGCGAACATCGACGAGATCATCGCCCACGCCAATTCGGCCCAGCCAAACCTTCGCGCACTGGTCCTCGGCGTCCTCAAGCACGAATCCAAGCGAATGCTAGGAAACGGCAGTTAACCACGAAACACACAAAACAGACGAAAGAAATTGAGAGGTAGGAACATATTTCTTCTTTCGTACCTTTCGTGTGTTTCGTGGTTAAAAAAGTCTTCGCCAGAGCCACATGCTCCAACTCGCCACGCAAATTGCCGAAACCGTCTCCGCCGTCCGCCGCCAATGGAACGGCACGCCCAAGGCCGGCGTCATCCTCGGCTCCGGACTCGGCGCCTTCGCCGACGAAATCGACGCCCAAGCGACGATCGACTACGCCGATCTTCCCCACTTTCCGCGTACCACCGCCATCGGTCACGCGGGCAAGCTCGTCTGCGGCACGCTCGCCGGCCAACCGGTCGTCGCCTTCCAAGGCCGCTTCCACCTCTACGAAGGCCACGCCCCGCAAACCGCCACGCTGCTAGTGCGCCTGCTCAAGGCCCTCGGCGCCGGGACGCTGATCGTCTCCAACGCCGCCGGCGGCCTGAACCCGCAATATGCCGCCGGCGACGTGATGTTGATCGACGACCAGATTAATCTCCTCTTCGCCAATCCGCTGGTTGGCGTGAACGACGACGCGCTCGGCCCCCGATTCCCCGACATGTCGAGCCCCTACGACCGCGCGTTGCAGCGCCGCGCCGTCGACATCGCCCGCCGCGAAGGCTTCGCGCTGCACCGCGGCGTTTACGTCGCGGTGCTCGGCCCCAACTACGAAACCCGCGCCGAGTACCGGATGCTCCGCCGCCTGGGGGGCGACGCCGTCGGCATGAGCACCGTCCCCGAGACCATCGTCGCCGCCCATGCCGGCATGCGAACCTTGGGCCTCTCGACGATCACCAACGTCGGCTCCCCCGACTCACTCACCGAAACGAGCGCCCACGACGTTATCAATGTCGCCGCAACCGCCGGCGCCAAACTGAGCGCCATCGTCCGCGGCTTGGTGGAAGCGTTATGATCTCTCGTAAAGGCTCAAAGTCGCAAAGGACGCGCAAAGAAAACCAAAAGACGCTGCGGCAAGCAGGTTCCCATATAATGCCTTCTCTTCTTTGCGCTTGCTTTGCGCCTTAGCGCCTTTGCGAGAGAAAACCAAGGCCCGCCTATGAACCCGGTCTGGATCATCCAAAAAAAACGCGACCGCCAGGAACTCTCTAGCGGTGAAATCGGCGCCTTCATCGATGGTTACGCCCGCGGCGAGATTCCCGACTACCAGATGTCGGCCCTCGCGATGGCGATTTACCTCAACGGCATGACGGTCGATGAAACCGCCGCCCTCACCGATCACATGCTCGCCTCCGGGAAACGCTTCGAGTGGCCCGACGACGGCGTCCCGCGGGTCGACAAGCATTCCACCGGCGGCATCGGCGACAAGACCTCGCTGCTGCTCGCCCCCATGCTCGCCTGCTGCGGCCTCGAAGTGCCGATGATCTCAGGACGCGGCCTCGGCGCCACCGGCGGCACGCTCGACAAGCTCGAAGCGATTCCCGGCTTCCGCACCGATCTCACCATGGCTGAGGTCCGCGAAGTGGTCGCCCGCACGGGTTGCGTCATCACCGGCGCCAGCGACGACCTGGCGCCCGCCGACCGCAAGCTCTACGCCCTGCGGGACGTGACGGCTACCGTCCCCTCGATCCCGCTAATAACGGCGAGCATCATGAGCAAGAAGCTGGCCGAGGGCCTCGACGCGCTGGTGCTCGACGTGAAGTTCGGCACCGGCGCCTTCATGAAAACCGCCGAGCTGGCCCGCCAACTGGCCGAGTCGCTCGTTGCCACGGGCAAGCGGATGGGCGTCGCCACGACCGCGGTGCTCACCGACATGAACCAGCCGCTAGGCCGCATGGCCGGCAATGCGGTCGAAGTCGATGAATCGATCGCCGCCCTCGAAGGCCGCGGTGCGGCGGATCTCATGGAAGTCACACTCGTCCTTGGCGCCGAGGTGCTTGCCTCAGCGAAGCACTCCGCATCGCTCGACGAAGCGACGGCCAAGCTAAAGCACACGATCGAAAGCGGCGAAGCCCGCGAGCAATTCACCACAATGGTCGAGGCCCAAGGCGGCGACCTCGACGCCCCGCGCCCCATCGCCCCGGCCAGCGAGCTCCCAGGCGCGCGCAGCGGCTACCTCGCCTCGATCGACGCCGAGCTGCTCGGCAAAGCCATCATCGCCCTGGGCGGCGGTCGTCAAAAACTGGGCGACAAGCTCGACCACTCAACCGGCATCGAAATGCTCACGCGTCTCGGGGACCGAATCGACGCCGGCCAGCCGCTGGTGCGAATCTTCGCCAAACCGCTCATCGCGGAGCGCGTCCGACACACATTGCTTGAGGCGATTCACGTTGCCGACAAACCGCCGGAAGTCGGCCCGCTCATCTTGGCCCGCGTCTCGTGACCCGCGCGAAAACGTCATTCTGAGCGCAGCGAAGAATCAAGCGCTCCGCCAGATCCTTCGCTCCGCTCAGGATGACGGCATTGTCAGGCCGAACGCACCGCCGCGAAAAACGCCGCCAGCTTCCCAGCATCCAGCCGCCCGTCCGTTCGCACGCCGCTACACACGTCCAAGCCAAACGGCCCCACCGCACGAATCGCTTCCCGCACATTCGCCGCGTTGAGCCCGCCCGCCAAATACACCGGCACGCCGACCGCCTCGCGAATTCGCCGGCTGATCGCCCAATCGTGCCGCCTCCCGGTCCCGCCCAGTTCTTTCACCGCCGACTGCTGATTTCCCGAGTCGAGCAGAATTGCTTCGACGTGCGGCGCCACAGCCACCGCCTCGTCCAGCGACTCATCGCCGACGACGTGTACGACCTGCACCAGCTTGATGCTCGGCAGCGACTCCCGCAGCTCCTCGTAAGTTCCGTCGGTGAGAACGTCGCAAATCTGAATCGTGTTCGTCCGCAGCCGCCGCTGCTGCGCGACAATCTCGCGCGTCCGTTGCAAACAAGTGAGCAGGAATGTCGCCACTCCAGGCGGCACGATCGGTGAAATTTCGGCGATCAGCGCCTCGGGAATGATCCCCGGCCCGCTAGGCATCGCCGAGACCAATCCCAGCGCCGACGCTCCCGTGGCGATCGCGAGGCGTGACTCTTCGATGCTGCTAATGCAGCAGATTTTCACGCGGGTCGTATCAGTCGCTTGCATATTATGCCGTAGCGAGAAGAAATCCGCGTCGCCAGCCAAATCCACACCGCATCAAGTAGGTCAAAATTGAATAGGCAGGGCGCAAGGCAGCCGTCAGGTTCTCAAAAACTCCCCGACAGCAGATCACTCAGAAGAACTGCCATTGCTACCAAGAATACGAACGTTGATAGAGTAAGGAGCGCTTTGGCCGGATCGCCTAACACGCTGGGAAGTGCGTTCCAATAACGGCGACCGAGTGCCGCAGAAACTCGAGCCATTCGGTGGGTGACGGCTGCAACTCCAAGTGCGAGACCAACCACTAAAGCGGAAGCGGTTTCGATAATCGCGACGGCAACCGAGCCAAGTGATTTCGTAAGCTGTCCCAGCTCGAGAGCGACCTGACCTAGAGGTGATTCTGCCTCATATATTTGAGCAATGCGATCAAGTTGCATAATTGCGGCCCGAATCTCGATCCGAAAAAACTCCCGCTTTTTGGACTCACGGCAATAAGAGAGTTTTTCGTGCGCGGCCCGCTCTGCTGCATGTGCGTCCCTAACAGCTCTGAACCAGACCACGTCAAATCCTGTTGGGACAGACGTTCCGGACAATTCCAGCGCACGAATCTCAGGATGTCGCGAGCTCCTGCCAATCTTCACCAGCCCGGGCAGTGAGGCATTAACCATCGCATAAATGTAGCCCGGCTGTGCCATAACGCGTTAGAACAGCAATTGCAATATTAAAGCTAATTGGCCACTTAGGGGGACAGGTGTTAGGATACTTTCGACTTTGGACGACGCAAGCACGCAGCTACTGCCGCCTAATGTGCTTGAATCGAAAGACCTCGAACTTGCGGTTATATAATGGCTGAGTTACGTGCAGCACTAATACAAGCTGCTGTTGCGTCCCGAGACTACGCTTACGCCCCATACTCAAAATTCCAAGTCGGCGCCGCCGTCCTCACCGCCTCCGGCGAAATCTTCGCCGGCTGCAACGTCGAAAACGCCTCCTATGGCCTGACGATCTGCGCCGAACGCGTCGCCGTCGGTTCCGCCGTTGCCGCCGGTCACAAACAGATCGTCGCCATCGCCGTCGCCACCGCCGGCGGCCATTCGCCGTGCGGCGCCTGCCGGCAGGTCCTCAGCGAATTCGGCCCCGCGATGGAAGTGCTGCTGGTCGACGCCGACGACCCGTCGAAGGTGCGGACCACCTCGCTCGACAAGCTTCTGCCCGAGCAATTCTCGCTCTAATCGCTATTTAGCCCCCGGTCACCGACCGGGGGTTAACTGGAGTCGGCGTTGCGTTACAACAGTTGATCCTGCCGCTCCAGTTCCCGGTGCCGCTCCAGGTCTTCCTTTTCCAGCGCCGCCAGGTACGGCAGATTGCGATACATGTCTTCGTAGTCCAGCCCGTAGCCGACGACGAATTCATCCGGAATCTGGAACGCGACGAAGTCGGGCTCGTAATCGGCTTCTTGTCGTCCTTCTTTGCGCAGCAGCACCGCGGAGCGTACGCTGGCCGGTTTGAAGTCGTGCAGTTTTTCGACGACTTTTTTGAGCGTGTGGCCGGTGTCAAAAATGTCGTCGACCAACAGCACGTCGCGGCCGGTGATGTCGAGCATCAGCTCGCTGTTGATGATGAGATCCCCGCGCGTGGTCGTGGCGCCGCGGTAGCTGGACGCCTGAATCACGCCCACGCGCATTGGCTGGTCGATGTGCCGAATGAGATCCGCTACCAACACGACGCTACCGGTGAGCACGCCGACGATCGTAAGCTGTCGCCCCTCAAACGACTGCTCGATCTGCTGCGCGATCGCAGCTACGCCGTCGTGGAGTTCCTCTTTGCTAAGCAAGACCTTCATGCGATTCCTTCCTAAGATCAACTAGCGACGCTGACGGGACGATTCAAAGAAGAATGCTGGCGACGCACGCGTTCATAAACGACGCCAGCGTGCCGCCGATCATCGCCCGAAGCCCCAATCGCGCCAAATCGCCGCGACGGTTCGGCGCGATGCCCCCGATGCCGCCCAATTGAATGCCGATCGAGCTAAAGTTTGCGAATCCGCACAAGGCGTACGTCATGATCTTCTCGGTCCGGTCGCTAAGCTGCACCGCGCTCGCGGGCTCGGCCCAAGTGGCCAGTTGGCCGTACGCGACGAACTCATTGGTCGCCATTTTTAGCCCCATTAGTTCACCCGCCGGCAGGCAGTCGTCCCACTCGATGCCGATCACCCAGGCCAGCGGCGCAAACAATCGGCCCAATCCGGCCCCCAACGACCATAAATATTCGCCGTCGGCGGTCACGTAGCCGAACAACGATCCCGTCCATCCCAGCAGCAGGTCGATGACCGCGATCAATGCCAAGAACACGATCAGCATCGCCCCCACGTTAAGCGCGAGTTGCAGCCCCCCGATCGCTCCGTTCGCGGTGGCTTCCAGCACGTTGGTGCTCGGATCCTTCACATCCACCTTCACGTCGCCGAGCGTCTGAGGCGTGTCGACCTCCGGCTGCATGATTTTGGCGATCAGCAGCGCCGCCGGCGCCGCCATGACCGACGCCGCCAGCAAGTGCTGGGGACTGATCATATACGTCACCACGTCGCCTTCGACGCGCTTTCCCATTTCCACCAGCCCGCCGAGCACCCCGCCGGCCATCGTGGCGAACCCGCCGATCATCACCGCGTTGAGCTCCGAAATGGTCATGCTGCTGATGTACGGCTTGATGACCAGCGGCGCTTCGGTCTGCCCGACGAACACGTTCGCCGCGGCGGACAGCGTCTCGGCCCCGCTAGTTCCCAGCGTCTTCTGCATCACCTTCGCAAACACGCCGACGACAAACTGCATCACGCCGTAATAGTAAAAAATCGACATGAACGCCGAGAAAAAGATGATCGTCGGCAACACCTTGAACGCGAAGAAGTGTTCGGCAAAATTAGCGCCGAAGACAAACTCCGAGCCAGCGTCGACGCAACTCAACAGCGCCAAAAACACGTTGCCGACGGCATCGAAGACCGCGGCGCCTACTTGGGTGCGCAGCACGAAGAATCCCAGTCCGAATTGCAGCAAGAGGCCGCCGAAGACGATCCGCAGTTTGACGTCGCGCTTGTGCGAACTCATCAGCCACGCCAGGCCGATCATCACCGCGATACCGAAGACGCTGATTAGACGTTCCATGGACAGGCCGGTGTGAAAATGAGGGTGTTCAAAGGGTGGCACGCCCTTCGGAGTACCTCAGGGCGTGCCACCCGGATCGCCGCGTCATTCATGCGGCTCCAGCGTGTTAAAGATTCGATCGCCCGCGTCGCCCAGGCCCGGCACGATGAACTTGCTCGCGTTCAGCTCCGGGTCAATCTGGCAGACGTAAATCTGCGCCTCAGGAAACTGCGACGACACGGCCTCGATGCCTTCCCGCGCGGCGATCAGCGACAACACCTTCACCTGCCGCACGCCCCACTCGCGCAGCGTCATCAGCGCCGCGGTGGCCGAGCCGCCGGTGGCCAGCATCGGGTCGAGGATGAGCGCCACGTCGACGGGGCGTTTGGCGGGCAGCTTGTCGTAATAGCGCACCGGCTGCGCCGTGTCTTCATCGCGGTACAGGCCAAGATGCCAAACCTCCGCCATCGGAAGCAAATCGAGAACCGGGTCGATCATGCCCAACCCGGCGCGAAGGATTGGCACCAGGCCGATGCGGCCCTTCACCTGCACGCCCTCGGCATGGGTGAGCGGCGTCTCGACCCGATACGGTTTGGTCGGCAAGTCTTGAGTGGCTTCATACGCCATGAGCGCGGCCAGCCGGCGAACCAAATCGCGAAACTCGCTGGGTCGCGTGGCGGCGCGCCGCATGCGGGTGACATGGTGCTCGACCAACGGATGCTTCACAAGGTGGATGCCGCCGCCGCGAGGGGCTAGCCCGTCGGACGCGGTCGTTGGGTCGGACTTGCCGACGATGGTGCTGCCAGCCATAAGAATAGACCTCGCCACGAGAGCGGAGATGGAGAACGTGCGCCGCCGCGCCCCCATTCTAATGTGCCAGCGCGGCGGTGGAAAGAATGGGCCGTTGCGATTCCGCTTAGAAAACACCGCGTTTCTGCGGCGACCTTGCCCGACCGGAAGACTCTAACGCGCGCAAATGACGAAATCCGAATGACGAATGAGGAAGCAGTGCTTTTGGCATTCGTCATTCGTGCTTCGTCATTCGTCATTCACCCCAATCAGGCAGTGATCCAACATCTCCGCCGCCGTCGAGACGTAGCTCGCGTAAAACGGCCCAAACTCCGCGTATCGGGCGCTCGCTTCGTCGAATCGCATGTGGTAGACGATGTCCTTCAAATATTCGGGATTGGTCGCCCACAATGTCACGCCCCACTCCCAATCCTCAACCCCCAGGCCCACCGTGATAAGCTGCGAAACCTTGCCCGCGTAGGCCATGCCGCTCTTGGCATGCTCGCTCATCATGGCGCTGCGCACCTCTTTGGAAAGCAGGAACCAGTTCTCGTCCACCTTGCGCTTCTTGTTCATCGGGTAGAAGCAGGTGTTCGTATACGCCGGGAAAGTCGGGGTGAGTCGCTGCAGGTTCATATGCACCAGCCGATCGGCGTACGCCTTCAGCTTGGTCTGATAGGCTGGACTGCCCTCGGTTTCACCATCAGCGACTAGCCGGGCGCCGTATTGCTCGGCGCTCATCACATATTCGCTAATTTCGGTCATCGAGACGAACGAATACCCGGGCGCGATCGCCGGGCCCAGCGGCCCCGCCATCACTCGCTGGTGAACGCGATCGACGACCAGCGGATCGGGATCCATCACCATCAGCCCGAAGTCGGCCTTGGCGCCGGACACGATCGACGTCTGCAAGCGAGTCGGCCCGCCGTCACGGGCAGGATCGAGCGTGGAGATCAGCGCGGCTCGGCCTTCGGCCACGAGCTCGGGCGGCATCTCCGCCAGAGTAGCGCGATTCCACCAGTAGTAAAGATGGCTGCAATGCCAACCACCGTCGGCCGGTTGGCGCGAGCATTCGACGGAAGGGGTCGCTGCGGCGGGACGATTCATAGCGCGTGTTGCGGAGAGAGAACCAAAGACGCAGAAGCTGTAAGTCAATGCGCATGGTAGCAGAAATGGCCCTGTGAAGTGAGGTGGGTAGTCACACGTCGTCACTCAATGCTTTTTGCGCGTCATCCCATTTCTGCAAAAATGCATTTCGGAGACTCGGATGCACATTTTCGGCAAACTCGCGCGGAAGGGTCCGAACAGCTATTAACTGTTGCACGTCGTGTAAGTCCTGAGCGCGATGGGACGCCTGCCCGGACGCGAGTTTTAGCTCGATAAACGGTACGAGGTCCACATATCGAATCCCTTCAATCTCTACGGAAACCGTGTTCGGAACGGGGAACGCGATTGGACCGGGCTTCCCTTCGCCGGGGTATTGCCCGCTGATGATGAAGTCGATCCGCACGCCCGTGGTCGCATCGCGAAGGTTCTTGCTCGCCTCAAACGGCTTGATATAGCCGCGACCCTCTAATTGCTCGTGAATCTGGGCGAGCCCCTCGCGCGTCACGATCACGTCTACATCGCGGGTAACCCGCTGAAAACCATGGCGAAACAGGCACATACCGCCCGCAATCGCGTAGTCGATGCCAAGTTCGTCAAGCCGGTGCGAAATGTCCCGCAACGTCTTATGAACCGCGTTGTCGCCCTCGAAATACTTGCTTGCCTCGCTTAACGCCAAGTTGAAGTCGCCGTCGAGAAGACTTTCGTAGGTCGCCATGCGCGCAAGGTATTTCAAATGGAGTCCACTGTCAAACTAAAATCATCCACCAGCCGCCCAACCACTTCATGCGTCAGCGCCGCCGGCACGCGGACTCGCGGCTGGCCTGGCTGCTTCTCGTAGCGCGCCAGCGCCGCGCTGCCGCCGCGGCGGAGCAGCAGTTCGTAATACCGCCATCCATTATCGTCTTTCGCCGGCGGGTTGCTGCGCATCTGCACGCTACAACCCTGGGCGTCAGTTTCAACCGGAGCGATCGGTTCCAGCAGGTAGTTCACGCGAGCGGCAAGGTCGCGGCTCGCGGCCTGAAGCTGCGCGACAGTGGCGCCCGCAAGTTCCGGCGTCTCCAGCGCCAGTTCCTCAAAGGTCACGGCAAGCGTTTCGCACCGCGTCGCCTCGCAGCGCGCCACCCGCTGCCCGTGCGACACCGAAAGGGATACGCCCACCTGACCCGCGTTGGCACGCAATTCATCGAGAAGCATTGTTGCAAGACTCACGACGGCACCTCATACGCTTCCGCTAAACCGATCTGTTCTCCCTTTTCAAGTTCGTGCTCCGTCCCGTCGAACGACAACACGGCCTTCGCGTTGTCGAGCACCGACTCCAAATGCACCGGCCGGCTCCAGAGTCGCACGAGGTTTTTGAGCGTGTCGACCGCGTAATCCATTTGCAGTTCGACGCCGCAAAAGTCGTGCCGGAGGTAGAGTTCGCCGCGATTCTTGTAGTTGCCGTCGACGACGTTGATAATCGGCCGGCCGCGATTTGTCAGGCTTTGCAGCAGTTGCTGCTTAACTTGCGGGAACTCGCGGCTCTCGATTTCATACGCCTCGCTGCCGGCGTTGTAGCCGAAGCGGAAGAGTTTGTGATCGCGGACGAAGTCGAGCGTCAGGAAATCGTCGATGAACGTCAGGTCATTGTGAATCCGCCGCACCTCGAAGATTTTTTCGCGGCCCTGGCCGAGTTTTTTATCCCAGCGGCGGCGCTCGCGATAATCGTCGCACTCGTCGTACTCGCGCCCGAACGCGCCGCGATTCCAGCGATCCTCAATGTCGCGGAACAGCTCGATGCCGACTTTGTAGGGATTGAGCTGCGTCGGCGAGCTGGCCATCGTGCCGCTGTGGTGGTCGGCGTAGTTGACGATGTCGGCCGACGTCACGCCGTCGCGGATCATAATGGTCGAGTGCCAGTAGCTCGCCCAGCCCTCGTTCATAATCTTGGTTTGCGCCTGCGGGGCGAAATAATACGACTCGTCCCGGACGATGTTCAGCACGTCGCGCTGCCAGGCGTTGAGCGGCGCGTGCTCGATCAGAAATAACAGCACGTCCCGCTCGGGCCGCCGCGGAATTCTTCGTTCGTCCGCAAGTTCTTCATCGGTCGGCGTCTTCTGCAGCATGGCCGCGCGCGGATTAACGAACGAATCCATGTAATCCTTCGCCTGATACCGCGGCGGTTTGTTCTTCTCCACGTCTTTTTTGTCGCCGCTGAAGTCGTACTGGCTTTTCTTCTCCCGGCGGCGAATGAACGGCGAATAAATGTCGATGAGGTCTTCGACGCTCAGGCAGGCGTCGATGAACTCCTCGACCTCCTCGACGCCGACTTCATCCATGTAACGGCGAACTCGCGTCCCGTGGTTCGCCATGTCGTCCATCATCTTGCGATTGGTGTAGCCGAACCAATCGTTGTTCTTGAAGAAGTCGCAATGGCCGTAGACGTGGGCCATCACCAGCTTCTGGTCGATCGCCGCGTTGGGCCGCATCAGGTAGGCGTAGCACGGATTGTTGTTGATCACCATCTCGTAGATCTTCTGCAAGCCGTAGTGGTAACCCTTGGCAAGCTGCTCGTACTCCATGCCGAACCGCCAGTGCGGATAGCGCGTAGGAAAGCCCCCGCGTGCGGCGATGGCGTTAAGCTGATCGGCGTCGATGAGCTCAAAGATGGTCGGGTAGAAATCGAGCCCGTAGCGATGCGCATGAGCCTCGATCTCAACCTGCATCGAGGCGAGCTGGGGCGTCAAGTTTCCTGTGGGGCCCATGGACATGGCACTTCCAAATGCAGAGTGTTCACCACGACGGCACGACGAACACGACGACAGGCAATTGAAAAAAAGATCTGGGAACACCAATCAGCACTAATCTTCGCTAATCGGCTTTATCTCTTTT
>JBGSYU010000283.1:0-4472 GCA_041750715.1 Lacipirellula sp. | reverse complement strand
TCGCCATCTGTCGCGCCGGCGCCGCTGCCGCGCCGGGCCGTTGCCGACGACGCGTTCTACGATTCGTCGGTCGCTCATCTGCCGGAGTTGCGAGAGTCCGATTTCTCGCTTCAGCCGCAGCGCCGCGTGATGCTTCCGCTGCTGTTGTTCATTGCCACCTGCGCCTCCACGTTCTGGGTCGGCGTCACGCGCTGGGATCCGCTCTTGCCGCAGTACTCCGCCAACTGGGGCCTGGTGGGAAAGGCGATCGGTGAAAATTGGCCCTACGGCCTGGCGTACATGGGCGCCGTGCTGGCGATTCTGCTCACCCACGAGATGGGGCACTTCCTACAAACGGTGAAGTACGGCATCCCGGCGAGCTACCCGCTGTGCATCCCAGTGCCGTTCAATTCCATCGGCACGATGGGCGCCGTCATCGGCATGGACGGCGCCCGCGCCGACCGCCGGCAGATTTTTGACATCGGCATCGCCGGCCCGCTCGCCGGACTGGGCGTCGCGCTGCCGGTGTTGTGGGAGGGTATCGGCAAGTTGAATCTCAGCTCGCCGACGCAGCCGGGCGAGATTGAATTCTACTTGCCGCTGGTCGCCCAGTGGATGATGCAGTGGGCCCATCCGCACGCCGCCTGGGCCGGCGACCAGTGGGTGTCGCTCTCGGAGCTAAACCCCTACTTCATGGCCGGTTGGGTCGGCATGCTCATTACCGGACTGAACATGCTGCCGATCAGCCAACTCGACGGCGGCCACACGATGTACGCCCTGTTCCTCGACCGCGCCCACACGTTCGCGTGACTGTTCATCTCGTTCGCGATTTTCTACGTGGTGGTGAATCTCGAAGAAGCGGTCTTATGGACGCCGATGCTGCTCTTGGTGATCTTTCTCGGGATTCATCACCCCAAGACGAGAGACGACACCGTGCCCTTGGGCCCGGTGCGCTGGGCCATCGGCCTGGCGTCGCTGGCGATTCCGGTCTTGTGCTTCCCGCTGCTGGGCGTGCGACAGTAAGCATTTAGCACGGCCATCCTGGCCGTGATCCACGTTTCGTCCCAAGCGCCGCGTCGGCTATAATTAAGCGGCGTCCACGTACCAGCCTACTCGACAGGCCAACGACTATGTCTGCCGGCTTCATCACCGCTGCGGAAATGCAAGCACAGCTTGGCGGCGTCCCGCTGGAGCGCATCCGCATGATACCGCCGCCGGGAATGGCGACGGACGAAGATGCGCTACGCGTTCAGGACGCTGAGGGCCGGACGTGCGAAGTGCTCGACGGGGTCCTCGTGGAGAAAGCGATGGGGTTTCTCGAAGCGAGAATCGCAACCGTACTGGCCTCCCTCATCGAACGCTTTCTCGAGGGCAACAATCTAGGAATCGTCGTCGGCCCCGACGGCTTGACTCGCCTCAAAGTCGGCCGCACGCGTGCTCCCGACGTAGCGTTCATTCGCTGGGAGAAGTTTCCCGGCCGTCAATTTCCAACAGTGCCCGTGCCCACCGTCGTGCCGGATTTGACGGTCGAAGTTCTTTCGAAAGGAAACACGCGGGCGGAGATCGAAACCAAACTCGATGAATACTTCGCCGCGGGCGTGACGATGGCATGGATTATCGATCCTGCGCGAGAGCTCGCACGAATGTACAGCACGCGCGAAAACGTCACCGAAATCCGGGAGGACGGCGTGCTTTGCGCGCCAGAAGTCCTTCCCGGCTTCGAGCTCTCGCTGCCCGACCTGTTCAATCGCGCAAGAACAGGCGCCTCCGGCTGAATGGTCGCTGATGCTGCGGGCATCGCTGGCGGCCCTCGGCGACGAGCTGAACGATTTCTGCGCTAGTCATCTTCGGCACTTCCGCTCGGAGTTTCCGCAAGCCCTCAAACGCCGCGTCGATCGGCATCGACGCCTTCCGCTCGCCGTCCTTCTCGATGAGTCGGATAACGTACTCCGTCACGTCGGCGAAACCCGCGGCCGCGGCCTTGCCCAGGACATACGCTTCGGCGTTTTGGGGGATGTTGATTTGCATCGCATCGGCTCCTATGTCCGATCGTATCATGGGGCCATAGCTGCGGTCAAAACTGCGTTGGAGAGGCGAGGTCAGTCTTTACGATCATCGGGATCACCCTGCGGAATACGATCATACGTGATTCCCAGATCACTTCTCGTCCGCTGCGAGATGTGTTCGTAAAAATCTTGAATGTATGCGGCCCGTCGCGCGTCTTCGCCTTGCAACGGCGACGCACGAACCTCGATCAAACCGTTGGGACTGTCGCGCATCGTCTTCATGTGTTCGGTCGGAAATACTTCGTCCTTGGCGGCTTGAGTCTGGGGTAGGTACGAGGCGGGTGGGACGGCTAAGCGAAATGCTTCGACCGATGTGCAGGGCCACTTGCTACTCAACGTTGCTCCCGTGGTCACGTCGAGCTTCATGTAAATGCAGTACCAAGCGCCGTCCAAAAAGTAAGTCGTAAGCGCAACTGGTGCTCCCTGGGCGTCTGACGAGTAATGGTCACGCCCGTCGTGACCAACAATCTCGCTGATCTCGTCCACAGTCATCCCTGCGCTGAGCTGCGCCGCCGCCGTCTCAAATCGCATTCTTGCCCGGTACGCGCGATATTGTGGCCAAAACTGCCAAATCGTCGCGCATGTAATAGCGCTGAGCATGACGACGATTAGCAACGACCTCGAATTGAATCGAAATGACCGTCGCATTGTCGAGTCCTAGCGCGGGTTGATTAGTGAGCGTCCTTGCTATCGATTCACGGAGCCAACAGCAACCGCCCCGGGTTCGCCAAATACCCCTTCACGTCGTTGAGGAACCGCGCTGCCGTCTGCGACGTCGCCAACACCAATCTTCCAAACTCGCCAATCATCCCTTCAGGCCTCTAAGGTAGCAGGCGATTGCGGTCGCAATTCATGCCACGATTGGGCCGGTCCGTCGAGAAGCAGCGATACGGCGTTCAACACGTTTCGCCCCAGAATCCCACAGGTATCTTCAATCAGCAAGAATTGTCCGTGAAACCGTTTGTCCAAGAACTCAAGTTCAAGTTGGATTGCGGGGGCGACGCTTTTCGCGCCGTCGAAGCCGGCTAGTTCGTAATGCGGTAACTCTCAATCGCGCGGGATAAGGGCGCCAAGTGCGCCGCGCGGCAGAAGGGAAACATCGGCGCCCGTGTCTAGAAGCATCGGAATATCGTGTACGGCACTTTGCGTCTCCGGGGAACGTAACGTGACTAACGCCACCGGCGCGGGCGGATGAAAGGCCGTCGCATCATACGCCGGCATCGGGAATCTCCCGTACGGTCAATCGAAAGTCGACCGCTTGGTTAGGATCAGCAAGTCTGGGGCTGGGGATGCGACCTAACGACCGGGGCGTCTTCGACGGCACGAAAATCAGCACTTTCGAGTTCTCCGGCAAATGCACGTCAACGGGCAGTCGTATGAGGCCGTCGACAACGGTGGCTTCATAAGTTAGTCCGGTCATGATTCTCTGCCTTTGACTACGGAGCGTGACTAAGGAAAAAGGGGCCGGCGCGTTTGTATTGTACCTCAGCCGGTAATAGTCAGCATCCCAGGATCCGCGAAACGTTACGAGTCTACGGCGCCAACAGCAACCGCCCCGGATTCGCCAAGTACCCCTTCACGTCATTCAGAAACCGCGCCGCCGCCGCGCCGTCGACCACGCGGTGGTCGTAGGTGATCGACAGCGGCATCACCAGCCTCGGTTGCAGCACGCCCTCGACGTACAGCGGCATGGTGCGGCTGCGGCCGATGAGCAGGATCGCCACTTCCGGAGGGTTGATGATCGGCGTCGAATACGTGCCGCCGACCGAGCCGAGGTTCGAGATGCTAAACGTGCCGCCGCGAAGGTCGTCGACGGTGAACTTGCCGTTGCGAACCGCTTCGGCCATATCCGCCAGTTCTTGCGCGATTTGGGGGATGTTCTTGCGGTCGGCGTCGCGTAGCGCCGGCACGACCAGGCCCTTCTCCGTGTCCACGGCGATGCCGACGTTTACATATTCCTTGTAGATCACCTCGGCGCCGTCTTCGCTGACCGACGCGTTTACGACCGGATGCGATTTCAGCGCGACGGCCACCGCTTTGACGATGAACGGCATCGCGGTGAGCTTGATTCCTTGGCCCTCGTAGTCCTTTTGGCTCTCCTTGCGGATGCGCTCCAGCTCGGTCACGTCGACGTCGTCGAAATTCGTGAGCTGCGGAATCGTCTGGTACGAAGCCAGCATGTTGCGGGCGATCGTCTGCCGCATGCGCGACATCTTCTCGCGGCGGACGGCGCCGTAGTTGTCGACGTCGGGCGAGCCCGGCGGCGTGACGCCCTTGGAGGTTTTGGCCTCGGCCTCGGCCTGGCTCTTGCGCACATGGCGGTGAATGTCGTCCTCGGTGATGCGGCCGCTTTCACTAGCGGGGCGAACGCGGCGCAGGTCGATGCCCAGCTCGCGCGCCAGCCGCCGCACCGCTGGACCGGCAGCC
>JBGSYU010000282.1:0-4999 GCA_041750715.1 Lacipirellula sp. | reverse complement strand
GCTCACCTCGACGCGCTCAGTTTGCGTGCCATCCTTGAACCGCACCTGCACGGCGTTGCCGATGAAGCGCTTCTCTGCATCGTAGTAGTCGCGGGTGAAGTCGGCGTTCTCGCGGACTTGCATTTTCGCTCGCAATGCGTCGATGCGAGGATCGCTCGCCACGCGGTCGTCGTAGTCGTCGGCAGTGAGGCGGCCGAAGATCAGCGGCACAGCCGTCATGTACTGGATGCAGTGATCGCGGTCGGCCGGGTTGTCGAGCGGGCCGGTCTTGTCGATGATCCGCATGCCGGGCTCTTGGGTTTCAATCGTTACCGCTTCGACGTCATTCAATCGCTCTCGAACGGCGGGGTGAAGCTGCATCGCGGCTTCGACGGCAGTCTGCGCGTGGAACTCGGCGGGGAACGAAATCTTGAACAGCACGTTTTCCATGACGTAGCTGCCCAGCGGCCTCGCAAGTTTCACGGGCTTGCCGTCCAGCAGCACGTCGGAGAATCCCCACTTCGCGGCGGTGAGGGCGGAGGGGTATCCCATTTCGTCTGTGAGCGCGATCAGCGCGAGCCGCACGGCGCGGCTGGTCGCGTCGCCGGCGGCCCAGCTTTTTCGCGAGCCGGTGTTGGGGGCGTGTCGATAGGTCCGCAGGGCGCCGCCGTCGATCCAGGCGTTGGAGACGGCGCTCGTTATTTGCTCGCGCGTGCCGCCGAGAAGCTGCGTCGCCACGGCGGTGGAGGCGATGCGCACCAGCAGCACGTGGTCGAGGCCGACGCGGTTGAAGCTGTTCTCCAGGGCAAGAACGCCTTGAATCTCGTGGGCTTTGATCATTGCGGTCAGTACGTCGCGCATCGTGAGGGGCGCTAAGCCGCAAGCGGCATGGCGGCGACTCACATAGTCGGCCGTCGCGAGGATGGCGCCGAGGTTGTCCGAAGGGTGGCCCCACTCGGCCGCGAGCCAGGTGTCGTTGAAGTCGAGCCAGCGAATGAGGGCGCCGATGTTGAACGCCGCCATCACCGGCTCAAGCTCCCAGTGCGTCCCCGGCACGCGGGCGCCGCCGGGCATAATGGCGCCTGGAACCACGGGGCCGAGGAGCTTGGTGCAGGCCGGATGATCGAGCGCCTGAAAAGCGCACGCCAAAGAGTCCATCAAGCAAAACCGCGCGGTCTCGTACGCCAGGTCGCTCTCGATCTCGTACTTCAACGCGTAGTCGGCAATATCGACCAACAATCGATCGGGGGCGGGTCGCTTGGCCGATTTGTAATCGTTAGCGGACATACCCTTCATTCCTTAAGATTTAACCGCCAAGTACGCCAAGAGCGTCAAGAAATACAAGTTGAACCACGACGACACGAAGGACACGACGTAAAGCCTTAACTTTTCACGTCGCGTCCTTCGTGCCGTCGTGGTTGCATTCTCTTCTTGACGCTCTTGGCGTCCTTGGCGGTTCATCGCTTTTCTATCGGCACGAACTCTTGACGATCCGGGCCGATGTATTCAGCGGCGGGACGGATTAGCTTATTGTCGGCGCGTTGTTCTTTCACATGCGCGCACCACCCGCTGGTGCGGGCGATGGCGAAGAGCGGCGTGAACAGCGGCGTTTCGATGCCGACGAAGTGGTAGGAGCTGGCACAGTAAAAATCCGCGTTGGCGAACAACTTCTTCTGGTCCCACATGAGCTTTTCGATCGCTTCGGAGATCGAGTACAAGTGGGCCTCTTCCGATTCCTTCGACAACCGCTCGGACCAGCGCTTGAAGATGGCGTTTCGCGGATCGCGCAGCTTGTAGACGGCGTGGCCGAAGCCCATCACTTTCTCTTTGCGGGCGAGCATCTGCTCGACCGCTCGCACGGCGTCCCCGGGCTTCTTAAACTGCTGGATCAGCTCCATCGCGGCTTCGTTCGCGCCGCCGTGCAGCGGGCCGCGGAGGGCGCCGATGGCGCCGGCGATGCACGAATACATGTCGGAGAGCGTGCCGGCGATGACGCGGGCGGTGAACGTGGAGGCGTTGAACTCGTGCTCGGCGTAGATGATCAGCGAGGCATCCATCAGTCGCCGATGCTCGTCGGTCGGCTCGCGACCGGTGAGCAGCCGTAGAATCTGCCCGGCGATGGTGGCGTCGTCGGTGGCCGTTTCAACGCGCTGGCCGCTCGTGGTAAAGCGATGCCAGTATCCGAGCATCGAGGGTTGCACGGCGAGGAGTCGATCGGCGATTTCGTCTTGCTCGGCGAATTCGCGCTCCGGTTCGAGCGTGCCGAGCATCGAGACGCCGGTGCGGAGGACGTCCATCGGGTGTACGTCGGCGGGGATTCGCTCCAGTACCTCTCTAAGCTGCGCGGGCAGCGCCCGCAAACGGCGAAGACGCAAGCGATAGGCGTCGAGCTCCGTGCGATTGGGCAGGCGCCCGTACAGGAGCAGGTGGGCGACCTCTTCAAACGTCGCGTGCTCGGCGAGATCCTCGACGTCGTAACCGCGGTAGCGGAGGCTGTCGCCGCCGGCGCCGACGGTGCATAACGACGTGGCCCCGGCGACGACGCCGCGCAGGCCGGATGTTGTTTTGGACTCCGCCATCAGTTGCCCTCAACTCGGGAAGGTGAATCGTTTACTTCTCTGGATAGAGCTCGTCGAGGAGCTGCTCGTAGGCGTGGTAGTCGAGAACTTCGTACAGTTCCTCGCGGGTCTGCATCGCGCCGATCGCCGATCGTTGCGTGCCGTCTTCGCGGATCGCGGCGTAGACGGTTTCGGCCGCTTTGCTCATGGCGCGGAACGCGGAGAGCGGGTACAGGGCGAGGCGAACGCCGGCGTCGGCAAGCTCCGCGGTGGTGAGCAGCGGCGTTTGGCCGAACTCGGTAATGTTGGCGAGCACCGGCGCCGGCACGGCAGCGGTGAACTGGCGATAGTGGTCGAGCGTGGTGAGCGCTTCGGCGAAGATCATGTCGGCGCCAGCTTCGACGTAACGATTGGCGCGGTCGATCGCCGCGGAAACGCCCTCGTTGGCCGCGGCATCGGTGCGGGCCATCACCACGAAGCGGGCGTCTGTGCGGCCGTCGACGGCCGCGCGGATGCGATCGGCCATTTCGGCGGCGTCGACCAGCGCCTTGCCAGGGCGGTGGCCGCAGCGCTTGTCGGCGACCTGGTCTTCTAAATGCAATGCGGCGGCGCCCGCTCGCTCAAGCTCTCGCACGGTGCGGCGAATTCCCAAGGCCGAACCAAACCCCGTGTCGGCGTCGACCAGCAGCGGCAGTTCGGTGGCTCCGCACACCCGGCGCGTGTCTTCGCAAACGTCGTTCAGGCTCGTGACGCCCAAATCGGGCAGGCCAAACGAGGCGTTGGCGACGCCGGCGCCGGAAAGGTAGAGGGCGCGGAAGCCCGCACGCTCACTCAGCAACGCGCAGTAGGCGTTGACGACGCCTGCGATTTGCAGCGGGCGCTCAGCGTCGAGAGCGGTCCATAGGCGCTGGCCGGGGGAGGACAAGGGGCGCGCGTGCCTTTCTCTGTTCGGGCTAACCGGGGGTGAATCTCGGGGGCGAAAGAGATTCTAACGGTTGTCGCGAGGTTAGAGAATCGGCTGCTTTCGGCCACTTGGGTTCGGCTTCATGGCGGCAGGATGCCGCGGCTATATAGGTGGGACGCGTCTCTGACGCCGATGTTGCGCTCCTTAGGGAGACGCAGTTGGCCTTCAATGGGTGTCCTAGTCCAGCATCGGCGTCAGAGAAGCGTTCCACTTGCGAAATAATCGTTAGCGTCGACGGAATGCATTCTTTGTGCCGGTGGGATCACGATCTTGCGATAACGAGCTGGTGCGGGAGACGGCGAATAAGCGAGCCATCTCGAAGGATTCGTCGCAATTTTTGCGATCAAGTTGAGACGAGCGTCTCAAAATGAGTTTGATCGCGATGGATCGAGTGAAGTCTTTAATTGCCTAAAAGTCCGCGCCTTCCTTTGCAATCTTTGCGACCTTCTGTTCTTGAGATTTTTGGAACAGAAGGCCGCAAAGGTCGCGGAGAATTCAACGGAGTTGGGGACGAGGTGTATTTGTGTTCGGCTTATTCAGCTTTCCCAGGGGGAATTGGGTTCGTCTTCAGAGGCGGGAATGCGGCGGCGGAGGGCTTTTGACTGGCGGAGGTAGTGGGCGATGAGAAATACGCCTCCGACGAGGACGCCGACGAGGTAGCCCGTGATGGGGCCCAGCGCGATCACCGCGAAAATGCCGCCGAGGATCGACCACGAGTCGTAGTTGCCGTCGCGAATCAGAATAACGGCGGCCGCCACGTTCCAGAAAAAGACGCCGGCGATGATCGAGGCGGCGCGGGGGTTGCCCCAGCGAATCGAGATGGCTTGGGCGATGGCGACGACGGCGAAGAGGACGCCGGCAGCGGCGATGGTTTCTGGCGTGGCGCCGAGAAGATGGAGGCCGCCGAACAAGAGAGCGTAGCCGCCCATGGCGACGAGGATCGTGGCCATGTCGAAGCGGCGCGACACGGAGAAGATGTCGGGCGACGGATCTGGCAGCGGTGGGAAGCGAAGGGCGGGCACGGGTGAAGGAGGAGATTTAGGTCGGGCAAGTACGGTCTCGCAATTAGACGGCGGACCTCGCTCGTATTCTACATGCCGGACCCCTCGGAGTCCTTCGCGGTGACAGGGTTCCGCCCCTTTACCAGTGGCCGTGGTGGCCATGATGATAGCCGTGATGCCAGCCGTGGCCGCCGTAGAAGTGGATGACGGGGGCCGGTTCGACGTACACGACCGGGGGCCGTTGCGTCACGAACACCGGCGGAGCCGGGTTGATCGGCACGGCGGGCGATGCGGCGTAGCCGGGTCGGCCGCCCATCGACTGGGCGGCGAGGACCACTCGATCGCTGACGCCGCTTTGCTTCAGTGAAATCAGGCCGGCCGGGCTCAGGTCGAAGCGCCCGCCGCGACTTTGGATAGCGCTAATGATCAAGTCATCGCTTACCCCTGCCCGGGTCATCTCGACCAGGTCGTGATTGCCGATCGCCGCGGCAGCGGCC
>JBGSYU010000281.1:0-3695 GCA_041750715.1 Lacipirellula sp. | reverse complement strand
GGAAAAGCCCGTTCGCCGGGAGCAAGCCTGGAAAAATTTGGCAAAGCGCCGCCGCCGCGCGGTGATGCTCATCGAAGAGTTAGGCTTGCGGACCCAGCGGATCGAGCCGCATATCGCGACGCTCGAGCAGTTCAGCGCCCGCGTCGACGAGCTTCAAGCGCTCGCGGTGCAAATGCGTAAAGATCGCCGACCTGCGTCGGAGCGCAAGGGCGTGATGATCGAGTACCGCAACATCCTGCGAGTCTGCCAGGAAACTCCCACCAGCCTCCGCAACCGCGTGAACTATCTGAAGGGGGTCTACTCGAGGTACCAGCGGGCCAAGCGCGGTCTGAGCGAGGGCAACCTCCGGCTGGTCGTGTCGATCGCCAAGAAGTACCGCAACCGCGGCCTGTCGTTCCTCGACCTCATCCAGGAGGGCAATGCCGGCCTGATGCGGGCCGTCGATAAGTTCGAATACCGCCGCGGCTTCAAGTTCTGCACCTACGCCACCTGGTGGATTCGCCAGGCGATCACCCGCGCCGTGGCCGACCAGAGCCGCACGATTCGCATTCCGGTTCACATGGTCGAGACGATGAGCCGCGTGCGGAACGTGTCGCGGGCGCTCTTGCAGCGTCTGGGTCGCGAGCCGACGATCGAAGAGACGGCCAAGGCCGCCGGCTGTTCGGTCGACGAAGCCCGCCGCGTGCTGGCGATGAGCCGCTACCCGATCAGCCTCGACCGCCCTGTGGGTAACAGCGAGGATAGCCACTTCGGCGACCTGCTGCCCGACTCGGGCGCCGAGAGCCCGGCGATCGGCGCCGCCCAGGAAATGCTCCGTTCGCGAATCTCGAAGGTCCTCAAGACCCTCAGCTACCGCGAACGCGAGATCATCAAGCTGCGCTACGGCCTGGGCGACGGCTACAGCTACACGCTGGAAGAAGTGGGCCACATCTTCAAGGTGACCCGCGAACGCATCCGGCAGATTGAGGCGAAAGCCGTGCGGAAGCTGCAGCAGCCCAGCCGCAGCGCGGAGCTGAGCGGGTTTTTGGACTAGAGCTCGCCCAAGGTGACGTAAACACGACCTCGGGGCGTTCTCGCCCCGAGGTTTTTTTATGCTCCGCCAACTGACATAATACGATCGGTCGCAAAGCCCCCCTGAGGAACTGACATGTCACTCGTCGTTGAACTAATCCCCGATGCCGAGCTGGGCGGCTTTACGGCCCGACTACCCGACGTTCCCGCCTACGGCGAAGGAGAGACGGAAGACGCGGCGATCGCCGACCTCAAGGAAGCGCTGCGGGGCTACATCGAAACTTTCGGATTAGAAGACGCCTTGAGTCGGCTCGCCTCGCCGTCGATTCGCACGATCGACCTGGAACTGGCGGAGCTCGTCAGTGGCTAAGCTGCCGCGCGTCACCGGCGCCGAAATGGTTCGCTTTCTACAGCGGGAGGGCTTTGCGCTGCTGCGAGTCCGCGGCAGCCATCATTTTCTTCAGCGCGAGGCACTGCGAACATCCGTTCCCGTCCACGGCAATCGCCCCTTGAAAATTGGCACGCTTGGCAGCATTCTTCGAGACGTCAACATATCGCCGAGTGCGTTTGAGAGTCGTTTTCGCAAGTGATCAGCTCTTTTTCGCAAGTGATCAGCTCTGTGGTTCGTTAGCAAGACGCTATCAACAGGGAACCTGATCTCGATCTGGACGAACTAACGCGACCGTCACAGCTTGTGCTAGCACCGACCTACGAAGATTACAAGTTGGACAGTGGGTTCCAATCGCTCACCCGTTATTTCCTCGCTGTCCGATATAAACGGCAAGCGTCGACGGCGACAGGAGGTTGAGCCGACGCCTGCCACGGCCGATGGCCTGGTCCGTCTAATGTTCCCCGGGCGCCGCGCAGAACCTGCGCGGCGCGGACTCATGCAAGGATGCGATATGGGCGCCACATGGATGTGGTCGCATGCGCTCATCGGCTTGGCCCTGCTGGCGCCAGCTTCGATGAGCCATGCCCAGGAGCTTATTGAAGCGGTCCCCACGGAAGCGTGGCCGCAAGCGCCGACGTTCGATCTGGACGCCCAGTCAGGCGTCCCCGCCGACGGCGTGCGCCTGGACGAGGCCATCACGCCGATCGCCAGCTACTTCCAAGTCGGCGGCGCCCCCCTCGGCGGCGGCGGCAAGCCCAAGTACCCGGTCATCAACATCTCCGGCGCCGCGCAGATCGACGGCGTCTGGTTCAGCCAGAACGCCGCTAACATGGCCGTCGTGGGCGATGCCCAGGACGTAGCCGGCTTCCGCCGCTCGCGGATCGGCGCCAACGGCAATCTGGCCGAGAACGTCGCCTACCGCATGGAGTACGACTTCGCGTTCCCGGGCCGGCCCAACTTTACCGACGTATGGGTGGACGTCGCCGACATTCCCGCCCTGGGGCATGTGAAAATCGGCCAGTGGAAGCAGCCCTTCAGCATGGAACCGGCCACCAGCTTCCGCGAGCTGATGTTCATGGAGCGATCCTTGGCGTTTGCGCTCGTGCCGTTCCGGCAAATCGGCGCCGGCGTGTACGACACCCTGCTCGACGAATCGGCGACCTATGCCGTCTCCGCTTATCGCTTCCAAACCGATGCCTTCGGCAACGTGGCCGGCGACGAAGGCTATGGCATGTCCACGCGCGAGACGATGCTGCTGTGGTCGAACGACGCCGGCGACACGCTGCACATCGGCGGCAGTTACACCTACAACGAGCCGGCGACCGATACGATTCGCATCCGCTCGACGCCCGAAGTCGGCTTTACCCAACTCGACTTCAACAACACGACGAACTTCCCCATTCCATTCTTCGTCGACACCGGCGTGCTGCCGATCGCCAACTACCAGGTGATCGGCGCCGAGCTGGCTGGCGGCATCGGGTCGCTGCTGTATCAGTCGGAAATCATGTGCGCGATAGTGAATCAAGCCGGCGGGCCCTTTTTGCAACTTCCCGCGGGCTACGCCCAAGTGGGCTACGTGCTCACCGGCGAGCGACGTCCGTACAACCCGAAGGCTGCCGCCTACACCCGCGTCGTGCCCGACGTTCCCTTTGGAAAAGGCGGCCCCGGCGCGATCGAGGTGTGCGGACGGTATTCGGTTCTCGACCTGAACGACGCGAACATCCAGGGCGGCCGGCTGCAAGACCTAACGTTCGGCACGAACTGGTACCTCAACAAGTTCACCCGCATCGAGTTCAACTACATCCACCCGATCCTCGACCGCCCCGTCGGCAACGAGACGCACGCCGACGTCTTCGGCACGCGGGCGCAGTTCGATTTTTAGGCGGCGTCGCGGCTTGCCGCTTAGCGCGAGGCCTTAATTCGACGCCGCATCGTGGCAAAACGCCACCCTCCAAAGATCCCCATCGCCGCCCCGCACGCCATTAACGTCCAGCCAGATGCGACGACAAGTCGATCGTCGCTGAACGCCTTGACCGCGGTCGCGCCGGCGATGACCAGCATAAACGCGGTGCGAACGTACGCCAGGAACGTGCGCTCGTTCGCCAGATGAGTCCGGTCGAGCGCCAAGCGATCGCGGAGGATCGGTTCGTCAGGTTCAATCGTTTCGTAGGGCACGACGATCGCGCTCGAACTATTCTACCGGTTCCGTACGACGCCATAATCTTCGCCGCGCCGCGGGTTCCTTGCAATCCGCTCAGGGGTCGGTGTAGCTGTTGCCGTTGGAGTAGGGCAG
>JBGSYU010000280.1:0-2503 GCA_041750715.1 Lacipirellula sp. | reverse complement strand
ACGTTCGCGGCGCCTGCCGACTCGCCGCGCCGGGCGTGGGCCGCCTCGCTACTGGCGTAAAGCCGCACCAGCCACAGCACTGCTTGGCGCCCCAGCGGTTCGTTGGGAAATCGCTCGGAGAGCACCTGACGGCTTTCGGCGGCCAGATTGAGATTGCTCGCACGGACGTGGGCCGAGGCTAGCTCGTCGATCATCTCCGCAGCGAGGGCGTCGTCGAACTGGCGTGAAAGCTGAATGATTTGCGCCAGCGCCGCCGGCTGTCCGCCGCGCTGCCGGGCGAGCTGGCGAATGAGCGTGACATTTTCGTCACCCTTCGCCCCACCAGTAACGAACTGCGAAAGGCTCAATACAGCGACGAAGGCAACCCATGAAGTCCGTCTTAGTGACATGGCAAACTCTTTCAACGAATGCGCGGCTACCGGGGCAGTGCGATTGTACCGGGCGGAAAAGGTGCGCCCCAGATGAATGCTTCCCACGACAGCCGGTCGTAACGGTCGTGCTAGCTGCTCGCAGTGCGCAGACGCGCAGCCAGTTGCACGAGCTAGACTTGCAACGCCCACCATCAAGCCCCCGACCGCTGATTTCGCACCCGTTTGCAGCCCGTCATGCCTGCCGCTCCTCCGACTGCCGCGATCGCCCCGAAGACCGCCACGATCGACCAGATCGTCGCCCGGGCCGGCGCGCTCTACTCGCTGCCGGCGGTGGCGGTCGAGGTGCTGAGTCTCACCGAACAAGAGAAGGTCGACGTGCGGGCGCTCAAAGAGTGCATCGAACGCGATCCGGCCCTTACCGTCAAAATTCTGCGCGTGGTGAACAGTTCGCTGTTCGGCTTGCCGCGCGAGGTGAGCGACCTCAACCAGGCGCTGTCGCTGCTGGGCATCAAGCCGCTGAAACTGCTCGCCCTGGGATTTAGCCTGCCGGAAACGCTGCTGGTGCAGGCCGCCCGCGAGCAATTGGACTGGTACTGGAAGACGGCGCTGGTGCGAGCGGTGGCGGCGCGGGAAATCAGCGAGCAATTGTTCAAGCGTCCCGGCGACGACGCCTTCCTGGCCGGCCTATTGCAAGACCTCGGCGTGCTGCTGCTGCTGGGCGAGCTGGGGCAGCCGTACGCGGCGCTGCTGAGCGAGTCGATCGCCGCACGGGCCGATCTCAATCTATTGGAACGAGAGTCGCTCGGCTTCGACCACGTGCAGCTCACCGCGGGTTTGCTCGAACATTGGAATCTTCCCAAAGTCCTGGTCGCCGCCATCGGCGAGCCGCGCGATTACCGTCGCTGGGCGCGAAGCAAGGCGGAGCACGCCCACCTGGTGCGGGTACTGCACCTGGCCGAGCTGTTCACGCAGCTCGTCGGCCAGCGGCGATTGAACGTGTTGCCCGATTTGCTAGAAGTTGGCGGCGCGTATTGCTGCCTCGACAAACCGCGACTGAACGAATTGGTCGAGACGCTTGAGCCTAAGGTGCAGCAACTTGCTAGCGTGTTGTCGCTCACTATCAGCGACCCCGGCGGCTACACGCAGGTGCTCCTCCAAGCCCACGAACAGATGTCGCTCATCGCCGAGTCGGTAGCGGCGATGCTCAGTCGCGGCCTCGCGGCGGAAGCCGCGGAGGCGGTCGAAAGCGAGCCGCACGAAGCCCACGCGCTTGCGCTCGCTCGGCAACTGCGGGCGTCGTTCGAGGAGTTCTTTAGCCAGTCGGAATCTGATCGCGCGGCGTGCAGGCAAGCGTTCATCGAGCCGAGTACGTCCGGTTCGCTCGACTCAACCGATGCGCCGCTTGCGGGCGGATCGGGGGACCGTCGCCGCCCGTTGGCGGAATACGAAAATCTGACGGTTCGGCTCACGCTTGCCGTAGGGCGCTGCCGAGCGGCGCGTCAGCCGCTGAGCGTCATCCTGCTTGCCGCCGAGGGCGCCGAAACGTTCACGCCGCCGCAGCGGCAACGTCTGAAGCGACTGCTTCACAGCGCTTGCCAAGAAATCGACGGCGGTTTCGAGAATATCGAACGTTCAGGCGAGACGAGGCGCCTGATTGTTCTCTCCGGCCGTGATCGCATGGAAGCCATCGCGGTGGCTCGCCATGCGGTGGAGCGTGTGCGCCGTCTGATTCAGCAAACGCAGCAGGCCGGACTTTTGCCGACATGCACCGTCGCGGCGGGCGTGGCCTGGGTTGGCACGCCGGCGAAAAACTTCCGCCCGATGAGTATGCTGGAAACCGCCGAGCGGTGCCTGGCCGCGGCGCTCGCCAGCGGCGGCGTGAAGAGCCTGGAGGTGAGCTGAGAGGAGGGCTTGCGGCTATGGGCTAGCGGCTTGCGGCCAGAGGATAAGATCCCCGACGTAAGTTCCTCCGGCCGCTAGCCGACAGCCGATAGCCGTTGGCCCGTCTCATGCTATGATTTGCCAATGAGCACCGGCGTCCCTTCTCCCGCTGAGCGCCCCGCCGGGGAGCCTTCCGCCGGAGGCTCCGCTGCGCCGGCGCTGCCGGTCGTCTCGCCATCTGTCGCGCCGGC
>JBGSYU010000279.1:0-3971 GCA_041750715.1 Lacipirellula sp. | reverse complement strand
CGCAACTAAGATCGAAGTACCGGCCTTCGCCCACTTTGCGCCACTTCCTAAACCAGAGAGGTCGCGGAGGCGTGCCAGTGGTCGCGCCTGGTCGAAGCCTATCACCCTCCGATTCTTTCGAGGTCGTCATGACGTTCCAACGATACTCCCTCCGCGCCTGGCGCCGTCTGGCAGCAGCACGTTTGGCTGTAGCCATGTTGAGCGCCGCATTGGCGCTGCATCACTCCGCTACGAACGCGCAGGCGCCCCCCCCAAACAACATCCCCCCCAGCGCGTTCTCGGGCGTGGCCGTCGACGCCGACGGCGTGTTGAAGCGACACATGGCGGGCGACGCCAGCGGGCAGCTCATGCGGACCCGCGTCGAGCAGGCCCGCATCGCCTTGGGGGACGATCTCTCGAAGCCGAGCCAGCTACGCAAGATCTCGCTGACGCGATTGATTAAGCTCGTCGACCAATCGGTCGCCGAAGGGCACGGTCCCGACGACGCGATGCAGCACCTCGCCGGCCTCACGCGGATTCGCTACGTCTTCTACTATCCTGAGACGAAAGACGTCGTGCTCGCCGGCCCCGCCGAAGGTTGGGTGGAAACGCCCGATGGACGGATGGTCGGATGGAACTCCGGGCAGCCGATCTTGCAGCTTGAGGATCTCGCCGTCGCCCTGCGGACGTTCGCGCCTGAGGGCAAAAAGAATCCGCTCGTCTATTGTTCGATCGACCCGACGCCGGACGGGCTGGCGCAGATGCAACAGTTCCTTAGCGAGTTCGGCCGCCAGATTCAGCCGGGCACGGAAGAAGCGGCCGAACAGTTTATCGCCGAGGGCCTACGCGAAAGTTTGGGCCTGCAAGTGATCACCATCGGCGGCGTCCCGGCCAGCACCCACTTCGCCCAGGTGATGGTCGAGGCCGACTACCGGATGAAGCTCATCGGCATCGGGCTGGAAGAACCGCCGGTCAACATCGCCACGTTCATCGCCATGGCCAATCCTGCCGCCATGGCCCGCAACGCCATGCAGCGGTGGTATTTCGTCCCCGACTACCAACGCATCAAAGTCGCTAAAGACGGCTTGGCAGCGGAGTTCATCGGCGCCGGCGTGAAGCTGGTCGGTGAAGACGAAGTCGTTACCAAGCAAGGCGGCCGGCAGCAGGTCGCCTCCCAAAGCGGCGCCAGCCGCAAGTTTACCCGCAGCTTCACCGAAAAATACAACCAGCTTGCCGAGCGAGCGCCGGTCTACGGGCAACTGCGTAACTGCGTGGACATGCTGGTCGCGGCGGCCTTCTTGCAGCACCAGGGACTCTACGAGCAAGCCGGGCTCGCGCTGGGAGCCCTGGGCGACGAAGCGCGTTTCCCCGTGGAAACGTATAACGCTCCCAAGCATGTGGCCGCCGCGGTCAACAGCATGTGGAAGCGCAATCGGCTGATGACGCCTATTGGCGGCGGGGTTGAAATCCGCGCGAACATGGCCGTCGAATCTGCGAACACTGCGGCAGACGACGGCGCCGTCGCGGAGGCGAAGAACGAGATCGATCTCAGCAAGCTGCCCGCCAATCAATGGTGGTGGGACTAGCGTTTCGTCGGACGACACGCTGACAGGCCAAGTAGCCGCGAGCTAGCAGCTCGCCGGTGCGCCACGAGGGACTTTGCGAGTCGTTAACGGCTAACCGTCAGCACGCGCAAATCACAAACGTTCGTGTGCGTCGGCCCCGTCTTGAGCAGCCCGCCGCTCGCCTCGAAGAACGAATAGGCGTCGTTGCGCGCCAGATAGTCCCGCGGATCGAGCCCAAGCCGTTGTGCTTCTGCGGCCATGCCCTCGTCGATGCAGGCTCCCGCAGCGTCCGTCGGGCCGTCTTCGCCGTCGGTGCCGCCAGAGATCAGCGCGAGTCCCCGCCAATCGCGCAGCTCGGCAAGCGCCGCCAGACAAAGCTGCTGATTGCGCCCTCCCCTGCCCCGCGTTTTCGACGGCACGAGCTTCACCGTCGGCTCCCCGCCCGAGATCAGACAATCCGGCCCGCTTGCGCCAGCGCGCATGCGACCAGCCATGTCGATGATTCCATGCGCGACCGTTTCGGCCAGTCCCTCCGGCTTATTCGCGGAAACCATGGCGTGGCTGTACCCCAGCCGTTCCGCTTCCACGCCGGCGGCGTCGACCGCGGTCGCATTGTTACCGATGACCACATGGGTAACGCGACAGCCGTTTGCGGTCTCGAACCCCGTCACCCCGAGGGACTTCGAGGAGGCCGGCCCGTGTGCCATTCGTTCCGAACCTGCTTTCAGCTCAGCATCGAGCCGGCGCTGAAGCAACGCAGCCGCACGCTCTCCGGCGGGAACATCCGTCAGCGAGCGCACGACTTCTATCGCATCGCGTATTGCGGCGGCGCCTGGAACCGTGGGCCCAGAGCCGATGATCGAGAGGTCGTCGCCGGGCACGTCGGACAGGATAAGCGACACGAGCCGGCCGCCGCGGCACGCGCGTGCGAGGCCGCCGCCTTTCACGGCGCTAAGTGATTGTCTCACGACGTTCATCTGCTCGATCGTCGCGCCGCGGGCCGACATCTCGCGGGTGAGCGCCAGCTTGTCTTGAAGCGAAAACCCCTCGATCGGCGCCGGCATCAGCGCGGAGGCCCCGCCGGATATCAGGCACAGGCACAGGTCCCGCGGCCCAAGTCCCGCGACGAGACGCAGCATTTGGCCGACCCCGGCCATGCCAGCCTCGGTGGGTTCGTTGAGACCCGCGGGCCGGCCGACATGCAGGATTATGGCATCGGTCTTAAGCAGGCAGTCCGCCGGTACGTTAACCCACCCGGCGACGCGCTTCTCGCGAAGCAATTGCGGACCAAGCGCTTGCTCGACAGCTGCCGCCATGCCGGCCGCGGCTTTCCCGCCGCCGACGACGGCGATTCGCTCGATGGACGCGAGATCGACAAGCGTTTCGCCCAAGCGAAGCTGCCCCTCGACCACCTCCACGGCATCGAAAATCAACCGGGGCGAGCGGACGGCTTCGAGCCCAGCCTGCCAAATTTGGAGGGCGTCTCGACGGAGTTGAGCAGCGGATCGCGGCATTAACGCGGAAGAATCCGTACGGATGAGAATTACGCAGCCGAGCAAAAAAAATTAAGCAAGACCGATTGACACGGCATCGAAGGACCAGATAATTAGTCCGAACACGATACTGAGTCTCATTAACAAGTGACCTAACCGCCACATTTTTTAGAAGTTCTCGCCAGTCGAGGAGGTTAAGCGATGGCTAAAATCAAGGTTTCGCCCGGCAAACTTCACTTTTTCCGGGGCGCCTTTACCCTCGTTGAACTGCTAGTGGTGATCGCGATTATCGGCGTTTTGGTCGCCCTCCTACTTCCCGCGGTACAAGCCGCCCGTGAGGCCGCGCGGCGAGGCCAGTGCCTCAATAACCTCAAACAAGTTGGGCTAGCGACGCATCAATATCACGATGCCAACGGGAAGTTGCCGGCCAGCTTCACCGCGCAAACGACGACGCCCTACGATAGTTGGAGCATTCAAGCGCGGCTACTGCCCTTTCTCGAACAAGGGAACATTTACAGCGGGATCAATTTCAAGCTCACCTACAAAGACGCCAGCCAGGTGATCAATGGTCTTCAGATTACTTCGCTACGCGTGCCCGTGTATCGCTGTCCCTCCGAAACCGGCGAGGAGCAGAGAGTCGACGGGAGCACTACTTGGTTCCCCATGAGTTATGGGGCCAACCTCGGCACTTGGTTCATCTACGATCCTGCCACCCTAGAGGCCGGTGACGGCGCATTTGCCGCCAGCGGCAAGCACGGGTTCGACGGCGTGACCGACGGAACCAGTAACACGCTGTGCTTCGCCGAGGTGAAGACATGGCAACCCTACCTTCGAGAAGGGAAGAACCCCGATACTGCGGGTGCGCCGATTCCCGCGACGACGGCGGAAGTCGCGGCGCTCGGCGGCGACTTCAAGGCCGACAGCGGACACACGG
>JBGSYU010000278.1:0-3342 GCA_041750715.1 Lacipirellula sp. | reverse complement strand
AGATCATACTCGTTGTCGCCGCCGAGGCGTAGAGCCAGCCGCTAAGCCGCAAGCGGCTACGGTTGCGTCGGGTACCACGGCCCGCGCACGTAGTAAACGCCGAACTGCTGCGTGCTCTGCGGCCACACCGGCGTGTGGCGGAACGGTCGGCCAACACCGTACGGGCCAGGGCCCGGGTAATTGCGGGTGAACTGGTGGTCGATCCGCGAAATCGCGAGGCTGGGGGCGCCCCAGCTCCAGTTGGTCTGAAGGTCGGCCGTCGGCGGCACGACCAATGCAACGGGCACGCCGTAGTTGGTGTGGACGTAGTTGGCGTGCCAGTTGTACGCCTGAGCGCGGCGGTTCGGCCACAGGTACGGCATTTCAGCGTTCGCGGCGGCCGGGCACAGCGCGAAGGCCGCGGCGACCGCCACGGCGCAGGCGGCAAGAGGCTTGTTCACGTTAGATTTCCTTGTGAAGGCGAGTAATACGACCGGGGCCATGGCGGTGCGATTAGAACGGATACAAGTCGACGTCACCCTTCGCCGCCAGCCACCAGTGATCGAGCCACAGCCCACGCGTGCGATACCGAACCTTGGCCCGCGACCACCCGGCGCCCGGCTGATAGGCGTAGTGCGACCGCGTGTGGCGGTACATGTATTCGTGCGGCATATACGGCTGGTAGGTCGTGTAGGTGTGGCCGACGTGGATCGGCACCGGCTGTGGCGACACGTACATACCGACCGCCGTGCCGCTGGGATTGGGACCTTCGTAATAATCGGCGAACAGGTCCTGTTTGTTCTGGTAGCTGATCGTTCGCCTCCAGGCGCCTTCGACGGCTGAGGCGATCGGCGCCGTGGCGGCGCTTGAAATGACGGCGGCGGCGAGCGCCATCGCGATGATGCGGGTCGACATCAAAACGCTCCTTGTCGGGAAACGGGAAGGTGCGGGTCGCTCTAAGCCGGAGCGTCCGTGGCAGTTCATGGTGTCGGATGCTAACGCCTGTGCCGATGAGTTTTTGTTTTCCCGCCGTGCGACTCGCGCGGCTTGTGACGGCAGTAACGTCAAATGGCGGGTGTGAAGCGGCCCGCGGCGGCACTATAATCCGGACGACCGTTACACATTCACAACGCCGCAGGTTCGAGCAGCATTTGAGAAGGAGAAGTCGCTTTGGCGACCCGTAAGACCATCAAGACGAAGCCCGTTCCCGCGCTCAAAGCGAAGAAGCGAGCCGACGCGCCGAAGCCTCGTGCGAGTGCGACCGCGGTCGACGATGCGGCTGAATCGGACGCCGACGCGAACGTGGAGGGCCAGAACGAGCCCTCGACCAACGGCGAGGCTCACGATCCGCTGAACGGCAAGGCCGCCCCGCGCCGCGCCACCGCTCAGTCGATGGCCGCCAAGCAGCGCGACATCTCGGTGAGCGAATTCTTTGCCAAGAACCGCCACCTGCTGGGGTTCGACAATCCGCGCAAGGCGCTGCTCACCACGATCAAGGAGGCCGTCGACAACTCGCTCGACGCCTGCGAAGAGGCGGGCATCTTGCCGGAGATTTGGGTCCACGTCGAGCAGACGTCCGCCGACCGCTACAAGATCGGCGTGCAGGACAACGGCCCCGGCATCGTCAAGAAGCAAATCCCGCTGATCTTCGGCAAGCTGCTGTACGGTTCCAAGTTTCACCGCTTACGGCAAAGCCGCGGCCAGCAGGGCATCGGCATCAGCGCCGCCGGCATGTACGGCGTGCAGACTACCGGCAAGCCGGTGAAGATCGTCTCGAAGGTCTCGGTGAGAAAGCCGGCGCACTACTACGAGATTCAGATCGACACGAAGCGAAACGAGCCCAAGATTCTCAACGGCGGCGGCGAGGGGGTCGACATCCCCGCGGGCGAGAAGGGCGCCCAGTACATCGCCAAGCACGGCATTGAGTGGGTCGACCAGCCGCACGGCACGCGGGTGACGATCGAGCTGGAGGCCAAGTTCAACCGCGGCCGCGGTAGCGTCGACGAATACTTGCTGCAAACGGCGATCGCCAACCCGCACATCACGCTGCATTACAAGGATCCCGAAAGCAGCGAGCGTCATTACAGCCGCTCGGCGGACAAACTGCCGCCGGAGCCCAAAGAGATTCTGCCGCACCCGTATGGCGTCGAGCTCGGCCGATTGGCCGCGATGTTGGGCGAAGCCGAGGGGGTGACGATCACGCAGTTTCTGGTGAACAAGTTCTCGCGGGTGTCGCCCGCGGTGGCCCGCAAGATTTGCGGCACGGCTAAGATTTCCAGCCGCGCGTGGGCGAAGCGGATGGGCCGGCAAGAGGCCGAGGCATTATTTCAGGCGATTCAAGGGACGAAAATTTCCCCGCCGGACACCGACTGCATTTGCCCCATCGGCGAAGACCTCATCCTGAAGGGCTTGCACCAAGTGGTGCCGGGCGAGTTTTACTGCGCGGCGACGAGGCCGCCGGCCGTGTACCGTGGCAATCCGTTTCAGATCGAAGTTGGCCTCGCCTACGGCGGCGCGGCGGCGACGCAAAACGTCGATAAGGATTTGCTGCTCGACTTGATCGAAGAAACCGACGCCCGCACGATTCGCCAGTTCCTCGTTCATACGTTCAACGGACTTGGCTCTGACGCCGCCGACCGGATCATCAAGGCGGCCGCCCTCGGCACGCGGCAGACGCCTAAGACGCTCAAGCCCAAAGAGCGCGACCGCTTGCTGCAAGCCATGCAGAACGTGAACGTCGCCGAAGGCCAAACGATGGAGGTGATGCGCTACGCCAACCGCGTGCCGTTGCAGTTCCAGCAGGCGGCGTGCGCGATTACGCAGACGATCACCAGCACCAACTGGCGGAGCTACGGACTGAGCCAATCTCGCGGCGGCATGCCCAAAGGGCCGGTGTATCTCATGGTGCATATCGCCAGCGTGTGGGTGCCGTTCACCAGCGAGTCGAAGGAAGCGATCGCCAGCTACCCGGAAATTCAGAAGGAAATCCGGCTCGGCCTGCAAGCTGTCGGCCGCAAGCTGGGGATGTACGTTCGCAAACGCTTGCGGGTGCGGCAGCAGAGCGATCGCCGCGAGATTTTCCTGCGGTACTTGAAGGAAGTGGCGACCGCCGTGAGCGACGTCAACGGCGTCGACCGCGACGGCCTCTACACGCAGCTTCTGTCAGTCGCCAAGCGCGTTACGGCGGAAGCCGACATGAAACTGGACGACCGCGGACGGAAGGTCGTCGAAGAGCATGCCGAGCTCGACTTCGGCGAAAACGTGCTGATTGTCGACCCCGTGAACCACGCCGCGTCGATCAACCGCACGCCTGTTGCGGAGGCAGAGCGGGAGTAGGTTTCTCGCAAAGGCGCTAAGGCGCAA
>JBGSYU010000277.1:0-13019 GCA_041750715.1 Lacipirellula sp. | reverse complement strand
CGCGTGAACGCGATCGGGGCTGATTGTATCGAAGTAGGCGCCGCGTAGCAGGTCGATGTACGCCGCTTTCTCAGATTCACGCGGCGCCGCCCGCACAAGAACTCGCCAAATCCCTGTCCGATAATGCGGCTCGTCGCCGTGTTTCTTCACCTCCTGAGTGAAAACTTCGAGCACGTTTGCCTCCAAGCTCAGTTCCAGCAGGGCTTCGGCGGCATGAATTTTGACAAAGCCCTCTTGCTCCACCAGGGCGCGCTGCAACTGGTCGATGGACTGGTTTCGCAGCTCCTTCGTGACCGACGGAGCAGAAGGCTCGTCGGCGCCGCGCGCTGGTCGAGAATCGCCGATTGAAGTTGCGGCGACGATGAACGCGAATTGAATCGCGGCATTCGCCGCGCGATGACTAAGCGATGCCAGGCCGCTTGCATTAGTTTGAAACGCCATCCGTCAACTTCCAGACTTCGTGGCGAATCGGGGATCGAACGTAAATCCCAACGGCGAAAACTGCTGCTGTAGCCGTTCCAATCCGTTTTTGACGAAACTGATGTCGGCGCCGCAAAAGAAGAGCCGCGCTCCCAGCTCTAACGAACTCTTGGCGTGTTCCGCATTGGCCACGGGCAACGCCAAGTGCTTGCCCGCGTTCTTGGCCGCCGCGGCCATTTTCTGCAACACTGCCTCGAAGCGGGGGTGATCCATTTGGCCGGGGAAGCCTTCGAGAAGCGAATAGTCGCCGGGGCCAAGCATAATCGCATCGATGCCCGGAGTCACCGCGATTGCCTCCGCTTGGTTCACAGCTCGATCATGTTCGAGTTGAATGATGATGAAGGTTTCGCGGTTGGCATGAGCGAGGTACTCTGCCAAGGGCGCCGCGGAATAGAGGGCGTCCGGGTTACCGCAATCCAAGCCGCGCTGGCCCAACGGAGCGAATTTCGCCCAGCGAACGACCTCCGCCGCCTCCTCGGGGCCATCGCACCGCGGATACATGATCGCTTGGGCGCCCGCCTCCAGCAGCCGCCCCATCCGCATAAACTCGCCTTTGGCCGGGCGAGCAACGACATCGGCCGAACCGACGCGCGCTGCGCGCATCAACTGTCCGGCCATCTCCACGCTATGGGCGTGGTGCTCCAAATCCAACCAGATGCCGTCGAACCCCATGAGACTGGTTAGCTCGAAGACGGAGGGGTCGTTCAAGTGAAGCGTCGTGCATAGCGCCGGTTCGTCGCGCGCCAGCTTGGCTCTAATCTTGCTGGGTCTCATCGCATTGCTTCCGAGGATAAGTGGTGAGTGACGATCATCGCGCGGACGGTTTCAAACCCAGCGCCGGCAGGACGGGCAGCCGTTGGGCGTCCGCTCAACTCAACTTAACTCCTTGAGAATTAGTTGCGAAGTCGAATCATCGCCGCCTCGCTGCCGTTCCGTCGCCGCGAGATCATGGACTACTTCACGCGCATGTGACTTATTGAGGGGACGAGGTGAGGTTCGCCCGACAACTCGATGGAAGTTGCGACTTTCAATCTTCTCGACGACGTCGGACGGCAGTTTGAGGCCCCGAAGATCAGGGCGGACATCCGGCGTCATGGCGGGATCGTCCGGAACCGGAAACACATCATCCGTTTCCAGAAACCGCCGGACCATTAGGCCCCGGTCAGGACTCGAGCAATGCTGCATGAGCCCGATATCGGTGCCGAAGATGATTTGACTCGCAAAGCGGATGAAAAAGTCGCGAGCCCGTTCGCGATCTTTGGTGAGGTTGTGAAGCATCTCGACGCCGGGCGCCAGATCGAGATTGAAAGCGGGGTACTTCTCTAGGAGAGCTGCCGCGTCGTCGAGTCGATCGGACAGGAAAAAGAAGTGCGGCAGAATCAGATTGAGGTTGGAGTGGCGTTCCAGCACGGTTGCGATTTCGGCATCGATTTGCCGTTTAGGCGGAACCGATTCGTCGTACCACCAGCCCTTTTCCCGCGCCCAAATAGGAACCTGGTCCTTGTCCCAAAACTCGGGAGGGTCACCGACGTGCCATAACACGGGAAACTGAGATTCGTCGAGCCACGCGAACATCGGCTCGAACGCCGGGTCATCCAAGGATCGATCCACGGCCTGCCGGACGTTTGGCTTGCCGCTGATCATTTTCAAGCCGTCCAAACCAATCGCTCGCAGCGTCTGAACTTGCTCAATAAGTGGCACGTCAGGCTCCCCCAGCGGGTTGCCGTAAAGGCCCGAGTAGTCCAATCCGCCGAACACAAAGGCCCGGCGAGGCTCCCGTAGTTTCAGCCAGATGGCCTCAGCCTGCTTAAACGCGTTTGGGGAATTGTCGTATCGCTCGACGACCAAGGCGCAAAACTGTTCCGCGCCGGTTCGGTCCATGTCGGACATCAGCCGCTCGTGATGCCGTATGGAATCGAAATGAATATGGGCATCAACGAGCATCAGTATCGGCTTACAGGTACCTTGAGCGTCGTCGGCGATTGTAACTAAAAACAATTTGTTCCACGAAATATGCTCAGTCGCCGTGGAACAAACAATTCCCTTCCTATACCATGCGAAGTGTGAGGATGCAACAAGCCCAATGGATAGAAGCCGGTTGCCAAGGAATTGGTCCTTGTTGAGCTCCGGCGTTCAGCGGTCATCTGCGTCGATTTCACGGACCCTCTTCGTAGCGGGAATTGCTGGCATGCGTTCCGAAATTGCGCGTCTGTTCGATTTGACTGGCCAAGTCGCCTTCATCACGGGCGGCGCTGTAAATCTGGGCCTCGATATGGCCAGTGCGTTGTGCGCGGCTGGCTGTGCAGTGGCGATTTCCTCGCGTGAACTAGACCGCGCTCAAGAAGCTGCTCAAACATTGGCCGAAGCCTACGAGGTTGAGACACTACCCTTGCAACTCGACCAAACCCAGCCATCTCAAATTACCAAGGCCGTCGATGACGTATTGGCCTGGAAGGGCCAGTTCGACATTTTGGTAAATAACGCCGGGAACGGGCCGACCAACGGTTTGGGGATGTTTGAGCGTTCTCCCGAAGATATCCAGCAGATGATCTCCATCAACCTAATTGGAACCTTGAACTGTTGCCGGGAGGTTTCCAGGGCGATGGTCGAGCGGAAGTCCGGCAAGATTATCAACATCGCCTCCATCGCCGGATTAATCGGGCGCGACCGGCGAATGTACCAACGAAACGAGATGGCGGGAGTACCCGTCGATTACTCCGCCGCGAAAGCCGGGGTCATTGGCATGACGCGCGATTTGGCGGCTTATCTAGGTCCCCACGGGGTGACCGTGAACGCCATCTCGCCGGGCGGATTTCAGCGAAAAGCCATGCCGGAAGGGTTTGTGCGTGATTACTCAGACCGCGTGCCGCTGGGTCGCATGGGTCGGGACGGGGTCGATCTGAAGGGTGCGGCGCTTTTCCTGGCGTCGGCGGCCTCGGACTACATTACGGGGCAAAATCTGGTCGTCGATGGCGGATTCAGCGTATGGCAATGAGCGAGCGACGAGTAGCCGTGGTGGGATTGGGCTCGATCGGACGCCGGCATGCTCGGCTGCTTTGCGGTCACTCCGGCGTGAGGGTTGAGCTGGTCGAGGCCCACCCCGAAGCCCTACGCCAGGCGCAACAGGAGTTGGGGCCGTTACGAGTCCACGAGAGCTTCGTGCAAATGCTCGCCACCGAGCCGGACGTCGTGTGGATCGCCACGCCGCCGCAGGCGCATGCCGAGCAAACGATTCAGGCGCTTCAGGCCGGCGCCCACGTGTTTTGCGAGAAGCCTATGAGCCTCACGCTGGCCGAAGGTTTGCGAATGCGCGACGCAGCCAAGCGCTACCAGCGCGTGCTTGCGATTGGTTTCGTCAACCATTTCCATCCTGGGCTCGTACGGATCAGGGAACTGATTGGAACCGGCGAGCTGGGAAGGGTGTTGCACATGCACTCCAGGATGGGGGCGTACGTCATCCTCAAAAATTCGATATCGCGTTATCAATCGCAATTGGACGGCTCGCTGTTCCTGGATTGCACGCACCAAATGGACGCGTACTTCTGGTTGACCGGTCAAATTCCCACGGCGATTTCCGCAGTCGCCCGAAAAACCGGGCGGCTTGAGCACTCGTCAAATCCGAACTTAGCCGTCGTCACCTGCGAATATGAAGCGCCGATGGTCTCGACGATTCACCTCAACTTCATTCAATCGCCGATCCGCCAGGAGTACGAAATCGTGGGCGATCGCGGCTGGGCGTATTGGGACTGCATGGAGCAAACGCTGCGCATCGGTCGATCGGACGCTGCTGACGTGGTGACCGAGTCGGTCGCGTTGGCCGATGTGAACGATCTTTACCGGGCGGAGCTGGAAACCTTTTTCGAAGCCGTCGACGGACGGCGTTCGCCGAAGACTTCCGCTCAAGATGGCTTGGCATCGATGGCGATGTGCGATGCCATGATAAGCTCGTACCAACATGGCGGTCGCAGGCAGGCCGTAGCGAGCCTTGGCGGTTAGTCCCGATATCCATGCCAATTTTGGCAATCATGAAAGAGAGATGATCGTGAATCGACCGAGCCTGACGCGATCCAATTTGAACGGCGTATGGCCGGCACTAATTACGCCCTGGACTGACGATGATTGTATCGACGAAGCAAAGCTAGTCGCGGAAATCGCCGCAATGGCGGAGGAAGGTGTTCACGGCACTTATACGGGGGGAACAACTGGTGAGTTTTACGCTCAAGACGACTCTACATTTGAGCAGCTCACCGAGCTGGCGTGCGACGCCGCCCACCGCTACGGCTTGCCGATTCAGATTGGCTGCACGGGGCTGAGCACGCGTATCGTGCGGAACCGGGTGCGAACTGCGCTGCTGCATCGCGCCGACGCGATTCAGCTTGCCCTGCCCTTTTGGCTGGCGCTGGCCGATGCGGAAGTGATCCAGTTTTTTGAGGACGTCGCCGACGCCGCCGGCGACACGCCGCTGGTGTTTTACCAGACGACGCGCGCCAAGCGGCGGATCGACCCGCCGCTGCTGGGCGAGTTATGCCAAAAGATGCCGACGCTGATCGGGATGAAAGATCCCGGCTGCGACCACCAAGCTCTGCGATTAATCGTCGCCTCCGCCCCGGATTTGGCAGTGTTCGGCACCGACGTCGACCTGTTGGAACGCATGCGTCTGGGCGCCTGTGGAACCTACAGCTCGGTCGCGGGGCTGAACGCCGGGGTGATGTTGGCGATTCACGGCCACTGCGCTGCCGGTCGGTTCGATCTGGCCGAGCCGCTGCAAGACGCGGTTCGTCGGCTGATGCATGAGGCAATCTATCCCATCGCCCAGGAAGACGGGCTGCTCGATTCAGCGCTGGACCGAATACAGCGCGAGGTGGGGGGCGGCCAAATGGGTCTGCGTTGCCAATCGCCGTACCGATCGCCCACTCAAGCGCATGTCGAGCGGGTGCGGCAATGGTGCGAGCGCGAATCGCCTGCGCTGCTGTCAAAAAAAATATCTGGGTAGCCGGAAAGAGTGCTTGACAGCGTCCGCTTCGGCCGCTAATTTCCCATAGTGTTCACTGAATTACCTAGTAATTTTCGTGAATATCTTATCTTCCGCGCATCAAGTTCAGTGAATCACTTCGGTTTATTCACATAACTACCTGGGGGATGCTATGGGCCTTTTCTCACGCCGCCGTTCGTCGAAGCGCCTCGCCACGAAGCCGTTTCGTCCGCGTTTTGAAATGCTGGAGCTGCGCCAAATGCTCAGCGCGGCGGATTTGACCACTTGGGCCGGCGTGGGCAATGTCACCAGCCCTAACAACTACACCGTCATTTCCGCCAGTTCGGCGGGCGGCACGTTCGACGGCCGCCGCTTTGGGTCCGGGGAAGCCGCCGCTTACCTGGCCGACACGACGTTACTCACTCCCGGCGGCGCGTCGCTGGCGGACCTCACCCGCAATACGACCGGCGGCTTCACGGCCAGCGGCTCGGTCACCTTCAGCGCCGCTGCGGCGACGGCCGCCCCGCAAATGTATTTCGGGTTCTTCGATAATGAGAATCTGGCGAGCGGCGCCTTTGGCGCTTCCATCCAGGAGATCACCACCACTGGTGTCACCTTCAAAGCGATCGGCGGCACGACCCTCTCCACGATCACCAGCGGCGTCACCGCCTTCGGCACGTACACTTTTAACATTGACGTTAACAACGCGACCTCGGGCGCCGGCAATGCGCGGTTCCGATTGTTCAACTCCGCGGGCAACCAAGTCGTGAGCGTGATCGCCATAATTCCCTCGGGCGCCACGCTGGCGGCCGATTCCTTCGGGTTCCTCCAACCGCTGGCCACCAGCGACGTCGACACTACGTTTAGCTTCACTGCGAACAACATCAACTACACCGGCGAGACGCAGCAAGGCGCTGCGGCTCCTCCGGCAGCGCCGACCAACGTAGCCGCCACGACGTTCAGCACGAGCCAGATTAATCTCACTTGGACGGACAACGCCACTAACGAAACCGGCTTTGTGATTGATCGGGCGACTAACAGCGCCTTCACCACGGGCCTGGTCACCGCCACGGCCGCCGCCAACGCCACTAGTTATTCGGCGACGGGATTGGCGGAAAGCACCACCTACTACTTCCGCGTCCGAGCGACGAATGCGGGCGTCGATTCGACCAACAGCAGTACCGTTAACGCCACGACGGCGACTGCGGCGCCTGGCGTGGCCAATCTGCTGGGTTGGACGGGGGTCGGTAATCAATCGACTCCCAATGATTACGAAGCGATCTCAACCACCTCGGCCGGCGGGACGATCGACGGACGGCGGTTCGGCACGGGCGAGGCGGCATCGTACTTTGCGGATACGATGCTCCTGGACGGAGCGGGCGATCAAATCACCCTCACCCGCACGACTGCGGGCGGGTTCAGCGCGACCGGCACGCTAGTGTTCGACGCCAGCGCCAACTCGAATATCGTCGACCCGCTTTTCTACTACGGGTTCTTCGATAAGGCCAATCTGGCGTCGGGCGCCTTCGGCTTCACCATCGCCAACCAAACCGCCACCTCGTTCCGGTTTCGTGCCAGCGCCGGCACGGCGCAAACCACCGGCAGCGGGACGATTCTTGGCGACGGGGCCTACACCTACGACATCGACGTCAACAACGCCGACTCCGGCGCCAACACGGTGCGGGTGCGGCTCTATAGCGGTTCGACCACGGTCGTTAACGTGACCGTCGCCATTCCGACGACTGGGACGCCGGTGGCCGATTCATTCGGCTTCCTGCAACCGCTGGCCGCCAGCGGCTCGAACGACACGTTCAGCCTCACCGTGAGCAACATCAATTACACGGGCGATTCGCAACAGGGGACGGGCTTGCCGCCGGCTGCGCCGACGAGCTTAACGGCGACGGCTGCCGGGGCGAACCAAATCAACCTCGCCTGGACCGACAACTCCAGTGATGAGACCGAGTTCGAGATCGATCGGGCGACAGACAGCGCGTTCACGACGGGCTTGGATACGGTATCGGTCGCCGCTAACACCTCGAGTTACTCGGCTGGAAGCCTAACGGCCAGCACGACCTACTATTTCCGCGTCCGATCAGTCAATGAGTGGGGCGGCTCGACTCCCAGCAACATTGCCAACGCCACCACTTCTGCGGGGGCCACGGCGCCGGCCGCGCCATCGAGCCTTGCGGCAACGGCGACCTCGTCGAGCCAGATTAATCTCACCTGGACCGACAACGCAGGTAATGAAACTGGCTTCGAGATCGACCGCGCGACCAACAGCGCCTTCACCGCAAACCTGGTCACGGTGAACGCCGCCGTTAATGCTGTCAGCTATTCGGCCACGGGCCTGACGGCGAGCACCACATATTACTTCCGCGTGCGGGCGACCAATTCCGTCGGCGATTCGGCCAACAGCAATACCGCCAGCACCACCACTTCTGCGGGGGCCACGGCGCCGGCCGCGCCATCGAGCCTTGCGGCAACGGCCACCTCGTCGAGCCAGATTAATCTCACCTGGACCGACAACGCCAACAATGAAACCGGCTTCAAAATCGACCGCGCGACGAACAGCGCCTTCACCGGCGCAATCACGTTTACAGCGGCCACTAACGCCACCAGCTACTCGGCCACGGGGCTGGCGGCAAGTACCACCTACTACTTCCGCGTCCGGGCCACTAACTCGGTCGGCGATTCTGCCAACACCACGACCGCCAGTGCCACGACGTCGACAGTCGGCTCCTCCTTCTACCTCAACCTCGCTAGCGGCAGCGACAGCAACAATGGAACTTCGTCGGCAACCCCCTGGAGAACCCTCCAAAAGGCGCTTCAGGCAGCGCCGCTTACTTCCGACTCGACGGTCTACATTGCAGGCGGATCCTATACGCAGAACCAAGATATCTCCGCCGATCCCAGTCCGAGTCGCACCGGCTTGGTGACGTTTAAACCTGCGATCGGGGCGACGGTGACGATTCAGGGCAGCGGAACGGGGTCGGTGGAATGGGCGTGGCGAGGCGTCAAGAACGTACGCGTGGAAGGCCTGAAGTTCGTCAACGTAGTCCCCTACATTATCGACACGAAGAACATCCAGTTCGTCGACAACGACTTTACCAATAGCGGTTTCTGGTTCTTCGGAAGCGACGGCGTGTTGATGGATAATAACAATTTCGGTGGTTACGTTGCCTCCCATCCCGGAATGAATTTCCGGGGCCATGGCACCAACACCTTTTACTTCACAGCAGCGGAGAAACAAGTTCGCCATTTCACCAACAACAACCTGGTCATCAGCAACAATACGATGAACATGGGCTTCAAGCTGAACGACGCAATCCAGGTGATTAACGCAAGCGAGGTAACCATCGAGAACAACGATATCACGGGCATTTCGACTACAAGCGACGCTCACGGCGACAGCATCCAACTCGTGGAAGTCAACACGGCGACGATCAGCGGAAACATCATGAGACAAGGTCGCGGCATCATCGTCCATCACCTAAAAGATGCGAAGAACAATAACATTCCTTTTCCCAACGGGATGATAAACCCTCTCGTCAATCACGATTTAACGTTCATTAACAACGTCCACGCCAACAGCGGGAGCGATTTTTCGCTGCGGGCTGAATACGCTCCGCGTCTGAAGGTCATTAACAATACGTTCTGGGGTTTGGGAACCAGTGCAGGCAATGGGCTGGACCTCAAAGTGGGAGTGACTGATGCGATTGTCTTAAATAACATCGTGAGCGTGATGCGCGTCGTTAGCGGCACGACCTTTAAGGCGCGGGGCAATAATTTGATCGGTATTCTCTACGACGAGTCAGCATATCCGTCCCTGTTTACCGGCGACGCGATCGTCGGCTCGTCGTACCATAACACGGCGTTCGTCGACTACGCTGGCCGAAACTTCAAGCTCACGCCGGCGGCCACGGCGGCCATTAACCAGGGCGTGACCGTGGGCAATCAGGTCCAAGGGGACGCTGATGGGAATGGCGTTATTGACGCCACTCCGTATACGATCGTCGCCACCACCGGCATTCCCACGGTCGATCGCGATGGTGAGACCCGCACCGGCGTCATGGAGATCGGCGCTTATAACTACTAACCTCGCCGGCGAGGATGGAAGTTGAATCTCGACGCCTTGCTGCCTTCTAGAAATAGAGGGTGGCAAGGCGTCGTCGCCCCATGATGTAATTCTTGTGGACGCTACCAATCTGCCTGCGCGGACTTCCTTATGCGGGGTGTGCAAACGTCCGCAGGACTTTGCACCCCTGAAATGAACAAACCATATTGTTCCATTGGGTTCCGGTAAATTCATTGACAGTTGCGTAGAGGTCACTTATCGTCGATTTATCCCGGTTAGTAGTGTTGTCGTTGGGAGAAAGTTCGCATGAAGTCGCCTTTTCGGCCCCGGTTCGAGCTGCTGGAACCGCGCCAGATGCTTAGCGCCGCCGATCTCACCGGCTGGTCGGGGGTGGGAAACCTTTCCAGCCCGAATAACTACAGCGTGACCTCGTCCGGTTCCGCGGGCGGGCTCCTCGACGGGCGGCGTAACGGAGCCGGCGAAACGGCCGGCTATCTTGCCGACACGTTGCTGAGCGTCTCGGGCGGCGTACTCTCCGCGACGACTGCGGGCGGCTTTTCCGCGTCCGGATCGCTCTCGTTCGACGCCAGCACGGACAACTCGTCGATTGTCGACCCCGTTTTCTACTTTGGATTCTTCGATAAGGACAGCTTGGCGTCGGGGGCGTTCGGCTTCACGATCGCCAACCAAACCGCCACCTCGTTCCGCTTCCGCGCCAGCGCCGGGACGACCCAAACGACCGGTACGGGAAGCATCGTTTCGCAGGGCGACTACACGTTTGATCTCGACGTCAACAACGCCGATTCCGGCGCCAACAAGGTGCGGTTCCGGTTAATCAACCCCATCACATTGGCCAGCGTGCTGGATGTGAACGTGACCATTCCGGGCGCGCTGGCCCTGCAGGCCGATTCGTTCGGCTTCCTCCAGCCCACAGCCTCAACCGACGCGGATGTCACCTTCGGCCTCACCGTCAGCAACATCAACTACTCCGGGGAGTCGCAAATTCAAGCGCCGGTCGACTCCGCCGATTTCGACGACGACGGCGATGTCGACGGGGCCGACTTTCTTACCTGGCAACGGGGACTGGGCCTCGGCTCGCAGACCGGCAATAGCAATGGGGACGCCAATCATAACGGCGTGGTTAATGGGGCCGATTTAGCCGTCTGGGCGACTCAATTCGGCGCCGCGGCGCCCGCGACGGCGCCGGCCGCTCCGAGCGGTTTAACCGCCACCGCAGCCGGGACGAGCCAGATAAATCTCACCTGGATCGACAACGCGGACAACGAGACAGCGTTTGAGATTGATCGGGCGACCAACAGCGCGTTCACGACGGGACTGGTGTCGACCACGGCCCTCGTCAACACCACCAGCTACGCAGCGAACGGCCTCGACGCGGGCGCCACCTACTACTTCCGAGTGCGGGCCACGAATGCCGTCGGCGATTCGGGCAACAGCAACACGGCCAACGCGACGACGACGCCGGTCGCCGGTTCCGTTTTTTACATCTCGCTCACCGGCAGCGATTCGAACAACGGAACAACTGCCGGCGCCGCCTGGGCTACGCTCGATAAAGCGCTGCGGACGGCCCCGGCTAATTCCACCGTGTTTCTGCAAGCCGGGACGTATTCCGCGGGCCAAACCACGCTGACCAATCCGGGCCGAACCGGCAAGGTGACATTCAAGCCGGCCGCGGGCGCGATCGTCACCCTGGCCGGGCTGATCGACTGGAAAAACGTGACCGACGTGCGACTGGAGGGGCTACGGTTCACGAACTCCGTACAAGTCCGCGAGACGGAGAATTTTGAGTTCGTCGACAACGACGTGACCAATGCTTCCTTGAACATCTACGGAATCGACGGCGGTCTGCTGGAGGGAAACTTCTTCCACGGGTATACGCTGGGGTACAACGCGATCTTGCTACGCAGTTACAACTCGTTCCTGATACCGGGATCCGCGCCCCGCGATTTCCGGGCCGAGGACGTCGTCATTCGCAACAATATCTTGGACTTGAACAATCAAGCCGGGGATGCGATTCACGTCGAAAGCGGATCCAACGTTCTGATCGAGAAGAACGTCATTCGGAACGTCCTGACCACGGACCTAGCCCACGGCGACAGCATTCAGCTCGTGGAAGTCGACACGTCGACGATCACCGGAAACATCATAAGTAACGGCCGGGGGATCATCGTCCATCACTTCCTAACCGCCACGGGGGCGAATATCAATCCCTACATTCCGGGCGTTAATCACGATCTAATTTTCACCAACAACGTGCATACCAGCGGGCTGGATTTCTCGCTGCGACTTCACGAGGCCCCCAATGCCATCGTCGCGAACAATACGTTCTGGGCCACCGGAACGACGGCGGGCCATTCGCTGGACATCGGGCGCAACTCCACCAACATTGTCCTGGCAAACAATATCGTGCGCGTGCTGCGGGTGGACGCGACCGTGACGTACGCGGTGCGCGGGAGTAACTTGATCGGTGCTATTTTCGGTACTACACGCCTAGCGACCGAACTCAGCGGCACGCCGACGTTCGTCAATTACGCCGCCGGAGACCTCCGCCTACAGTCCAGTAGTTTGGGCGTCAATCAAGGCATGACTGGCACGTTCGTGCCCACTCTCGATCGGGACGGCGGGGTTCGCGTCGGCTTGCCCGACATGGGCGCGTACGAGTTCACCCCGTAGTTGGAAGCGCGTTATTCTCGATGTCGTCTGCTCGCTCCGCGAGAAGAGATGCCACTCGCGAAGCGACTCCGGAGTGTCGCCAAACGCCCTACTGCCGAGGCGCGCGGCGTGAACGGTGGCATAAGGCGATGAACAACCAGCCTTGTTCCACGACTTTGCGATTAAATTCATTGACAACACTGAGCGGCACGTCTATTTTGTAGGCATCGCTACCATGTGGTACCGAGCCAATAATGCGATGCAGAAGTCGGGACGCGGACCCTGGCGGCTGGGACTGCGTTGCTGGAGATGACTAGTTTTCGCGGCTGATGGTTCTTCTCTGACACTCCTCTCATAGGGCGCTAATTGATGAAAAGCTCATTAACTCGGGTTCGGTTTGCAGTGGTCGGCGTCTTCGCGATTTGCGGCGCCCTGACAGCCGGTTCGGTCGCTTTCGCAGTGGCCGACCTAAGCGGCTGGGTGGGCGTCGACAATCTGTCCCCTGCGAATAACTACGTGGTCGCCAATCCGCCGACTTCCGTGGGCGGCACGTTCGCCGAGCGCCGGCTGAATGCCGCCTCCCTTAGCGACCAATCGCTAACGGGCGGGCCTTTCGTCTATGGTAGCTCACTGACGATGTCCGGAACGATCACTGTTCCTACCACCGTCGATCCCGTGTGGTTCCTGGGCTGGTACAACAGTGCCAATCTTAATGAGCGCATTGGAATCGGAATGGCCCATCCCGTTCCGGCTGGCAACGGAACCCGTTGGCAGACGCAAAGCGGTCATACCTCCAGCACGAGCGTCGTTTCGCAAGATTTC
>JBGSYU010000276.1:0-2198 GCA_041750715.1 Lacipirellula sp. | reverse complement strand
GGGCAGGAGCGGCTCGAGGAATCTGTCGACGCTCGGTAGCAGAACGCGACCTGAAGCGAGGCGAGGTAGTTGTGGCGAAATCTACGCGTAGTCTTCGCCGGTTGGGGCGCGAAGCGGTGGCGCTGGCGCTGGCGGCGTTCGCGTGGGCGACTCCCGCCGCCGGGCAGTCGCCCATATCGTTAGGTCTTGGCGGGGGCGTTACGCTTCCCACCGGCGAGCTCGATACGCGGCTCGCGCGCGGCTATCACGGTCTGGCGACGCTGCGGCTGGGCGTTCCATTGGTGCCGGTGCATCTTCGCGCCGACGCCGCTTACGGCCTCATGTCCGATCGTTCCGCTGCGGGAAACGACCTTCTGGTAGCCTCGGCGACCGGCAACCTTGGCTACGATGTGGTACCGCTCGGCCTGGCGGCTGTATACGTGGTGGGCGGAGGAGGCTACTACTGGACCGGGGTTGACACGGTGGACGCGAGCCGGGTCGGCAACATTGGCTGGAACGCCGGGGTTGGGTTCCGCGTCTCGCTAGGCGGGCTTCGCATGTTCGCCGAGGCGCGCTACCATACGGTGAAACTGGATGGCGGCGATGCCCGCTTCGTGCCGGTGACGGTGGGCCTCTTCTTCTAGTTCCAGCGGTTTCCGAATCTCGCTCGCGACAGATGCGTAGGGTTCTGCATGGATCACCCGGCATCGATTACCCCCGAATTCCTTTCCCTCCAGCGGGCGCTAGCGGGCCGGTTTTCGCTCGAGCGGGAGCTGGGCCGTGGTGGAATGGGAATCGTCTACCTGGCGCGTGACGTGTCGCTCGACCGGCCGGTGGCAATCAAGCTGTTGCCTCCGCACCTCTCGGCTGATCCGGCGCGCCGCGCTCGCTTCGTTCGCGAGGCGCGGATTGCCGCTTCGCTCTCCCACCCGCACATCGTTCCCATCCACTCGGTAGAAGAGCGCGACGGCCTCGTGTGGTTCGTCATGGCTTATGTCGATGGCGAAACGTTAGGTGAGCGCGTGCGCCGAGCCGGGCCGCTCGGCTCACAGGAAGCGGCGCGGATACTTCGCGAAGTGGCTTGGGCGCTCGGCCACGCGCATGCACACGGCACCGTCCACCGCGACGTCAAGCCGGACAACATCCTGCTCGAGCGGGGTACCGGCCGCGCGATGGTTACGGATTTTGGCATTGCCAGCGCCGCCGACGAGGATGTGGGGGAGAGCACCGGCCAGCGTTTCGGAACGCCGCAATACATGAGTCCGGAACAGGCGGCGGGTGAGCCGGCGGACGCGCGCAGCGACCTCTATTCGCTAGGCGTAACGATGTACTTCGCCCTCACCGGCCGACTGCCCTTCGATGGTGCGACGGCGGTGGCGCTAATCGCCAAGCACATGGCGGCGCCGGTGCCGCGGCTCGCGGAAGGCGGCCGTACCTTTCCACCGGCGCTGGCGCTGGCGGTGGAGCGGTGCATGGCGAAGTCGGCCGACGGGCGGTTCGCACGTGCGGAAGAACTGATCGATGCGGTGGCCGAAGTGCGTGACCTTCGCCGCGAGGTTCCCGCACCGGTTCGCGCGTTCGTGCGCGAGACTGACGACGCTGGACGCGAGATAGGTACGGCGCTTAGCGCCGCTGCAACGTCGCAAGCCGTGCTATTCATTGTGTTCTCCGGAAGTGGTATCGACGACGCGGTCGCCGCGATGGTCATTCAGGGCGCCGTCGTCGTAATGAGCGGATTCGCCCTCGCCCGGTTAGGCATTCTGATGGGCAGCGCACGCGACCTCGTGCGTAGCGGATACGAGCATAGCGGAGTGCGAGCGGCGCTCGCCATGGAGCAGCGCGAGCGAACAGAAGAGGATGCGCTGCGGAAGCAATCGCCGCGATGGGAAACGGCGTCGATCGCCGTTATAGGTGTCGCGAAGACAGCACTGGCCGCCTGGTTGGTCGCGTCGCCGACGCCGTGGCTCTATGTGCCCGGTCTCGCCGGTGTCGTAGCCATTCCGACGGTGACGATACGGCGCCTTTGGTCGGAGCTCCGGCGCGGGCCTAACCGCTGGCATGCCGCGGTGGCGGGTCCGGTAGGGCGATGGCTGTTCCGAATTGCCGGAACGGGATTGCGCGGCGGCGCTTCCCGGCCGGTTGCCGGCGAGCCCACCGTTGTGGCAGTCGGGAATGCCGTCGAGTCCCTGTTCGCGGCGCTCCCGGCCGGCCAGCGCGAA
>JBGSYU010000275.1:0-1655 GCA_041750715.1 Lacipirellula sp. | reverse complement strand
GCCACCAGTCGCTCTTCGAGCAGTTCGAGCGTCTCGCTGTCGAGATCGTTCGTCGGCTCGTCGAGCACGAGCAAGTTCGCCGGGCTGGCAAAAAGTTTCGCTAACAGCAATCGGTTGCGTTGGCCGCCGGAGAAAAACCGGATCGGCGAGCGGGCCTGCTCGGGCGTGAACAGAAAGTCTTGCAGATACCCGATGATGTGCCGCGTTTTGCCGCCGACCGTGACGCTCGATTTGCCGCGGCCGACGTTGTGCTCGGCGGTTTCCTCGGGATCGAGTTGCTCGCGCGTTTGGTCGAAGTAAGCGATCTGCAAATTCGTTCCCTGGCGAACGCTGCCCGCCAGCGGCGGCAGCTCGCCGAGCATTCCACGGAGGATCGTCGACTTGCCGGCGCCATTCGGGCCGATGACGCCGACCTTGTCGCCGCGCATGATCGTCGTCGTCACGTTGCGAATCACCTCGCGTCCGTCGTAACCGAACGACGCGCCTTCCGTTCGCAGCACCAGCGCCCCGCTCCGCTCGCCTTGGTCGATCTCCAGCGCCACATTGCCGATGACGTCGCGACGCTGCTGCCGTGCGCGGCGCATCGCTTCGAGCGAACGCACGCGCCCCTCGTTGCGCGTCCGGCGGGCTTTCACTCCCTGGCGGATCCACGCCTCTTCCTGGGCCAGCTTTTTATCGAACAGGGCGTTTTGCTTCTCCTCGGCAGCCAACGAATCTTCTTTCCGCACCAGAAACGTAGGATAGTCGCACGACCAATCGAACAACTTGCCGCGATCGATTTCCAGAATGCGGCGAGCCAAGCGGGTGAGAAACGCCCGGTCGTGCGTTACGAACAACAGCGTGTTTCGCCAACGCGACAGAAAATCTTCGAGCCACTCGATCGAGCGGATGTCGAGATGGTTGGTCGGCTCGTCCAGCAACAGCACCGCCGGCTCGCCGACGATCGCCCGGGCCAGAAGCACGCGGCGCTTCATGCCGGTGGAGAGCGACGCGAAATCGGCCGCGCCGTCGAGCTGCATGTCGCGCAGCGTGCGGTCGATACGCCGGGCCTCTTCCCACTCGGATTCGTGATGACCGGCGCCGTGCACGATTCCCGTCGCTACGATGCTTTCAACCGAGCCGCTAATTTCCGCCGGAACATCCTGCGGCAGCAGCGCCACTCGCGCGCCGGGGTAAAGATCGATCGCCCCATGGTCCGGCTGTTCCTGCCCCGCAAGCATTCGCATGAGCGTGGTTTTGCCGGACCCGTTGCGGCCCATCAGTCCGATGCGTTCGCCCGGCTCGATCGACGCGGAGACGCCCTCCAGCAGCGGCGGTCCGTTATAGGCGAGGGTGACGTCCCTGAGAGTGATCTGCGGCATGAAGTAGATCGTAGCAAATCATCGAGGCGGGCGGCGTCGCAGAGGGCTGGGCGGCGAGCCGCAGCCCCGCAGGTTCCTTTTGTCGCATCTTCGCTTTTTGTCGCATCTTCGCTTTTTGTCGCAAAACGCGTTTTTGGCGATGGCCTGCTCCCCGAAAGCTTCACATGCGGCACGTCAACGCTCATACACCACGCGCCCGCCCATCAGCGTCATAACAACGCTCGCCTTGGCGAGGTCCTCGCCCGGCGTTTCCAGCAGATTGCGGTCCAAGACGACCAAATCGGCGAGGTTTCC
>JBGSYU010000274.1:0-5451 GCA_041750715.1 Lacipirellula sp. | reverse complement strand
CGAGTTTTCACCAATGAGCGCGTGCCGGTTAACGACGGCGGTATCGCGCTCGGCCAGGCAGTATTCGCGGCGGTGTAGTGGTATCGTTTGCCGGGCTCGCCAGCCTGTTTTTCCGAGGTACTGGAGAGGAATCTAGCCGGCCCCTCGGAGCACCTCGGCAGTGACCGTGAACGGGACTTTGCAGTTCTCCTGGCTCAGGCGTCGGCATGGGTGTTCAGCGCCACCAAATGCAGTAAACTTGGTGGGCACGAATGATCGTCACTCGCTCTTACTCGTCCGTGATTCAGGCCACTGGATAAGGTAACTGGGTAGGCGCATGGTTTCACGCCTCTGGTCGCAGCAAGCCTGGCGCCTGCCCGTCGAATAGACTTCATGAGCACGATGACGAACGCTCCATCTGCGGAGACCGCGCTCGCAAACGGTGACGGGCCGCACAAGAACGGCCATGGCCGTTGGAAAGTCCTGGCCCTCGGCGCACTGGGCGTCGTCTTCGGAGACATTGGCACCAGCCCGCTGTACGCGCTGCGCGAGTGCTTTCATGGCGATCACGATCACGTGCTGGCGGTGACGCCGGGCAATGTGCTGGGGGTCTTGTCGCTGATCTTCTGGTCGTTGACGTTGGTGATTTCGTTCTACTACGTACTGTTCATTCTGCGGGCCGACAATCAAGGCGAGGGCGGCATCCTGGCCTTGATGGCGCTGATCGCTCCCCATCAGCGCGGCGTCCCGGTACGAGCGTTTGTGATCGCGCTGGGATTGCTAGGCGCCGCGTTCTTATACGCCGACAGCATGATCACGCCGGCCATCTCGGTGCTAAGCGCCGTCGAGGGACTGAAGATCGCGACTCCGGCTTTCGAGCCCTACGTGGCGGTCATCGTCGTCGCGATACTCATCGGTCTATTTTCGGTTCAGGCGCGGGGAACGGCTGGCGTGGGCGCGATGTTCGGGCCGTTGATGTGCTGTTGGTTCTTCGTGCTGGCGGCGTTGGGCGTCTGGCATATCGCGCAGGCCCCCGGCGTGCTGCGGGCCATGAATCCGATGTATGCGTGGGAGTTTTTCAGCGCCAATGGCTGGCCCGGTTATCTCATTCTCGGTACGGTTTTCCTGGTAGTGACCGGCGGAGAGGCGCTCTACGCAGATATCGGTCACTTCGGCGTGTTTCCGATCCGCGTCGCCTGGTACGGGCTGGTGTTTCCCGCATTGCTGTTGAACTATTTCGGGCAAGGATCGCTCCTGCTGCGCGATCCGACCGCGGCGGAACACCCGCTGTTTCACATGGTTCCGGAATGGGCGCTCTATCCGCTGATCGGCATCGCGACGCTTGCGGCGGTGATGGCGTCGCAGGCGGTGATCACCGGTTCGTTTTCGCTGACGCTGCAAGCGATTCAGTTGGGGTATTGCCCGCGGTTGCGGATCGAGCATACGTCGCACGAACAGTTCGGGCAGATTTATATTCCGGCCGTCAATCGCATGCTGATGATCGCGTGCGTGGCGCTGGTTTTGGGCTTTGGCTCGGCGAGCAAACTGGCGGCGGCGTACGGCGTAGCGATTACGGTGACGATGGTGATTACAACGTCGCTGTTTTTCATGCTGATCAAGGGCCGCTGGAAGTGGCATCTCGCGCTGGCGGTACCGTTTTCCGCGTTTTTCTTGCTGATCGACCTATCGTTCTTCGGCGCCAACATCTTGAAGGTGTTTCACGGCGGCTGGTTCACGCTGTTGATGGCCGGCATCGTGTACCTGCTGATGAGTACGTGGCGAGACGGACGCAAACTCCTCGCGGAGAGACTGCGGTCGTCGATGCTTTCCACCGAGTTGTTCGTCGCCGACTTGCTGAGCGAGCCGCCGGTGCGCGTGCCGGGCGTGGCGGTGTTTATGTCGGGCAATCCGATGGGCACCCCGCTGGCGCTGCGGCAGAACGTGCATCACAACCATGTGCTGCACGAGTGCAACATTATCCTCGGGGTGCGGACGGCGGATACGCCGCACGTGGCGCCTAGCGTTCGACTGGAAACGGAAGAGATCGGCGAAGGTTTTTTTCGGGTGTCGCTGGCGTATGGATTCATGGAAGAACCGAACGTGCCGCGGGATCTGACGCTCGCCGACTGCGTGGACGACAACGTCGATCCCAAATCGGTTAGCTATTTCCTCGGCCGCGAGACCGTCTTGGCCACGCCGGAGGCCGGGATGTACATTTGGCGTGAAAGCCTGTTTGCGTTCATGGCGCGGAATGCACAGCCGGCGACGCTGTTTTTTCATCTGCCCGCGGACCGCGTCGTGGAAATTGGGGCTCAGGTCGAGCTGTGAGCGGCCCAGTTCCAGCGCGCGATCGGGGTTGCCGCGTGGGCGAGTCCGAACCATGATAGGAACTCCGTGGCCCCCAGCGACGCGACGAGCGCGAGCGGCAAGCGGCGGATGGTTCGCGAGCGACTTGATCCATGGCGCCTGATGATTTCGCCCCGCGTCGATTAGGTTCGGGGTCGCGCGTGGCCGACCCGGACGGAACGCTGCCCGCGTGGCGACGGCGGCTTTACACGCTGGTGCCGGCGCTCGATTCGCTGCGAACGTATTCGCCGAACGAGTTCCGCCGCGACTTGTTCGCGGGCGCCACTGTCGCCGCGGTGGCCGTGCCGCAGGCGATGGCGTATGCCAGCATCTTTGGCATGCCGGTGCAGTACGGGCTGTACACGGCCATCGTGATGACGGCGGTGGGCGCCCTATTGGCTTCGTCGAAGCAGCTCATCAACGGGCCGACCAACGCGATCTCGATCGCCATGCTCAGCGCGCTGGCGATGGTCCCGGCCGAGCAGCGGATCGACGCGGCGATTCTGATGGCGGCGCTCATCGGCGTATTCCAGACGGCGGTTACGCTACTGCGGTTGGGCGATCTGTCGCGGTTCATCTCGCATGCCGTCATCGTCGGGTTCACGGCCGGCGCCTCGGTGCTGCTGGTGCTCGATCAACTCAAAAACGCGCTGGGGCTCAAGGCGCAGGGCGAGTATCACGACCATTTCGTGAAGCGATTCTGGCTCACGATGACAAGCGGCGGACCGGTTCACATGCCGACGGTGACGGTCGCGTGCGGAACGATCGCCGTGGCGCTGGCGCTGCGGTGGGTGAATCGCCGCTTTCGGCTGGGTCTGCCGGAATTGCTGTTGGCGATCGCCGCGGCGGGCGCTTGCGTGTGGCACTGGGACCTGGCGGCCGAGGGGGTGAAGCTCATCGACCAGGTGCCGCGGACGCTGCCGAGCTTCGCGGCGCCCCAGTGGGATTGGTCGCTGGTCCGCGCACTGGCCCCCAGTGCGGTGGCGGTCGGCATGTTAGGACTGCTCGAAGCGATTGCGATGTCCAAGAGCCTCTCCGCGAAGACCGGCCAAAAACTCGACATCAATCAGCAGTGCTTGAGCGAAGGGGTGGCGAACCTAGCCGGCAGCTTTTTCCAATGCTTCCCCGGCTCCGGATCGCTCACCCGTTCCTATATCAATCACCAGGCGGGCGCGGCGACGCAGTGGTCGGGCGTGATCTGCGCCGCCATGGTGGCGCTCACGGTGCTGCTGTTGGCGCCACTGGCGCAGTTCATCCCAAAGGCGGCGCTGGCCGGCGTGTTGCTGGTGACCGCCACGCGCATGGTCGACGTGGCCGGCATCAAGTACCACTTTCGGGCGACGCGATTCGACGCGGCGATCGTCGTGGCGACGGCGCTGTCGGCCGTCTTCGTGTCGGTCGAATTTTGCATTCTCGTCGGCACGGTGCTCTCGTTTTTGATGTACGTCCCCCGGGCGGCACGCGTGGAAATGAACGAGCTGGTAATCGCCGACATGCACCGCGTCCGCGAGCGGCATCTTCAAGACGAAGGCTGCTCGAAGCTGCGGATCTTCAATTTCGAGGGCGAACTCTTCTTCGGCTCCGGGCCGCAGTTCGAGTCGCATCTGGAGAGTATTGAAGACTCGCTAGGCGATGTCCGCATTCTCATCCTACGAGTAAAACACCTGCGAAACCCAGATGCCGTGTGCCTGCAACTGCTGCACGACTTCATCGACCGGGTAAAGGCCCGCGGCGTCGACGTATGCCTGTCGGGCGTTCGCGGCGGATTCTTTGCAACCCTCTCGAAGGTGGGAATCGTCGATCAACTCGGAGCGGACCGCGTGTTTCGCGAAGTCTCGCAAGTGTGGACGAGCACCGCGACGGCGATCGAATGGGCGCACTTTCAGTTAGGCGAAGATTTGTGCGAGGCATGCCCGCGCCGGCAGGACGGGGCGCGCGGCGCGGAGCGGTGGCATTTTGTGATTTGAGAGGCAACTCGCAGCTTCCTATTTGTCGTTCCACGGTATTTTGTCGCCAAGTCGATTTTTGGCGACACAATTCGTAACTCCTTTTCTCCAGGCTAGTTGAGGCGGCGCAATTCTGTCATCGGAGCGGCGGCCGCGGCGACTTGCTGGAGCGACGCGCACACACTGAGCGGTCGGGCTCGGCGACAACGCTTGCCGGCGCGGGTGATCGACGCGGCTCATTGGGACTAATTGTCAAAGAACTTCGCGCGCATGGTGAGCGCGGGATTCATGACGCGAGCGTAGCAGAAGGCGCGGCCAATTTCTGCAAAAAACTTGCCTGGAAGCGGTCGCTGCTAAGACGATCAATTAGGGCGAGTTCGCGTGATTGCGGTCTGCATATCGCATCGCACGGAGCTTTTCCATGAGGAAGTTGACAAGTCGCATGGACAAATACAGAATTGAAACGGCGCAATTTAGAAGATATTTCTGTGTACAACTTGTTAGTCCCTTATGGCTGTAACCGATAAGGATGTTGCGATTAGGTGGGGGCCGTGTTGTTTCTGCGGCCACTCCATTAAATCGACTGACGTAGATCCCTGTTCTATCCAAGTGTCAACGGTCAAAGAGAATTGGCAGGTGTGGTATTGCCATGCCGCATGTTTCCGAGACCGCATCGTCAGTACTGACGAAATGGACCTTTCGCCTGCACATTTCTGATTCTGGCCTAACACGGCGCTGAAGTTGCCCCTCCGGCCCAACGGTCGGTTTGGCGTTTCTCCTCCGCCGCGGTTATGCATCGCATCATCCGCTCCCTTGAGGGCGGGCAACTGAGCTTGGGCGTTAGGCGGCCGGGGTTCTATACGCCAACGGCGTTACATCTCTCAGCCCAGGGTTGTTCGTCTTGACGAACTACCCTGGGTTCGGATGCCACGTTGATTATTTACGCTGAAGGCGTTACACAAGGCCTCGCCAACCGCCATGGTGTAACGCCTTCAGCGTAATGAATTCGTTGGGGGACATTACCCAGGGTAGGCCGCTGGCGCGGCCAACCCTGGGCTACGTTGTTTAACCGCGTTGCGGTAAAGAACGCGGCGTCACGGGCGCCGCCTCACAAGTCGGTAGGATGGGTTCGCCGCGCAGCGGGAACCCATCGAATCGCTTGGCGTTTTCCGCAACAGAC
>JBGSYU010000273.1:0-7203 GCA_041750715.1 Lacipirellula sp. | reverse complement strand
GACGCATTGCGAGCGAAAATGCAAGTCCGCGAGAACGCCGACTTCACCCGCGACTACTACGATGCAGAGAAGCGCTTCATCGGCAACGCCGTGCAGGTGCGGTTCAAGGATGGCACGCAAACTGAGCGCGTCGAGGTGAGCGTCCCCATCGGCCACCGCCTTCGCCGTGCCGAGGGGTTGCCGCTACTCGAAGAAAAATTCCGCACGAGTCTCGCGAACAAGGTGCCGGCGGCGAGATTCGCGGAACTTCAGCAGCAGTGCGGCGAATCCGTGCGATTGCAAGCGGCCGCCGTCGACCGCTTCATGGGTCTGCTGTCGACCGCTTCTTGACCCTGAGGTTATCACTGTTACCTCAGCCTATGCGGGGCTTCACCCGTCCCGCAGCAACGCCACAAACCCAGCCTGCTCGAAATGGCGATCTTCCGTGAACGCCTCCGTTAGTCCATGTTCTTCCATCAGGGTGAAGCTGATGCAATCAGTCAGCGGCCAGTCCTTATCAACGCGACTGCGATACAGCGCCACGCCTCGTTCGAAGGCGGCCCCGTCAGCGGCGATGACGGTGACCTGGTCGTTGGTCTCTAGCATCAAGATGAGCCGATCGAACTTGGCTCGATCCGCCGGGCGGCTGAACGCATCGGCCACTTCGAGTAAGACCCAATGAGAAGTGAAGATTCGGCCTGAAAACGCCCTGGCAGCGGCCTTCGCGGCATCGTGCCCTGCATCGCGCGGATTGAGAAGGGCGAGATAGAAGAAGGAGTCAGCGAAAACCGTGTTCATTTCTTCTTGGGCAGTCCGTACAGATAGTGGTCATGATTTCTTGCCAGATCTGCCGGTAAATCGCAAGGCTGCGTTTCAGCCCACTCCGCCAATTCCGCTAAACTTTCGCCGATTCGCTTCGACTCCTGTTGGACTGAAGCACTTGGTTGAGGCGCGACCTGCACGACGGTCCCTTCAGGCAGCGTCTGACCGCCAGCGAGGATGATCACGCCTTTGTGTACCGTTCCCTGAATAGTCATGGCAGCCAACTCACGCTGTCGAGAAAAACTTCCAGCTCTAGCAGTATAACTCGTTGCAAGCCGCGGCACAAAGCGTCTGAATTTATCGTGGTGTCCTGTCAGAGTAGTGGTAGCCTGTTGGCTGCTACTCGCGGTCAATGGCCTCGCATCAACCAAGCGTTCACTATGTCGGCTACGGTGATGATGGCGAAGGGGAACGCGATCCAGAACAGGATTCTCCAGCGGAAGGAATGCCAAGGGCGTTTGGGCGTCTCGTTCATGCGTTCATTCAACCACCCGGGCTGGTGGGGCAGGCGGGGCTCACATGCGATAGGCGTGGATTGCAAGCAGGACAAAACCGATGTTTGCTATGCCGCCCCCGATAATCCAAAGGGCAACCCCGCGCGGATATAGGTAGTGGTTGGCACGCCAAACCGGGGCTAACGTCCAAAACTCCACGCCCGGACGGCGAAAGAAGAGCCAACCGCTTATGGTCATTGCGAGGCCGACGACGGCGAGGATAGCTGCGGTAGCGAACATGCCCGCAGTATACCGCCAATCCGTTCGCTACCGCACTGTCAGGACACTGCCGAATTAACCCGGCGAGGCAGCAATCACACCTCATACACAATTCGCCCGTGCCGCTGGCTGCGGCTGATGCGGTCGGTCGCGTACAAGCCGGCCAGGACGAACTCGATGCACGACGCCCGCACCGACGGATCCTGACTGGCATTCACTTCAAACGCCTTGTCCCACACCGGCGGGACGCGCTTGATCAGTTCGGCGTAGTGCGATGAGGGGAGCATGTCGCCTACCTCGATTTTCACGCCTTCGGAAAAAATCTGGCTGATCTCCGCGAGGCCGTGCTTGTCGACGTATTCGCCAAAGACGGTGGCGATGGCCTCCGCCATGACCGCGTCGAGCACCTGCCGCTCGCTCATCTGGTGCGTGCCCATAAGATCGAGCTCGAGCTTGCCGAGCGATGAGGCGTACAGATGCCCGAGGTCGCTAATCCGCGGCACGGCGGGCGTTTCGCCGAGCACGGCGGCGCGATGGCGAGCCGAGGCGATCATCGTGCGGTAGTTCGCGATCGAGAGTCGCGCGCTGACGCCCGATTCGTGATCGACGTATTTGGAACTACGCGCGGCGCGGCTGATCTCTTCGATTAGCTCTTTCATGAAGTAGGGGATGACGACGTCGGAAGGGGCAGGGGGGAGGGTGGAAGGGGGAAGGTCGGATGGCGATTCTGCACGTTCCCCTTCCGCCTTCCCGCCTTCCCCCTTCCCGTCGACTTCCTGCTGCAAGATTCGCACGCCCAAGTCCCGCTCCAGCGGATAGTGCGTATGAATCACCGACCCGATGCGATCTTTAAGCTGCGGGATCACCTTGCCCGAGCGGTTGTAGGTCGCCGGGTTCGCACTGAAGAGGATCATCACGTCGATGTCGAACTTCACGGGATAGCCGCGAATCTGCACGTCGCGCTCTTCCAGAATGTTGAAGAGGCCGACCTGCACCAGCTCGTCGAGCTCGGGCAGCTCGTTCATGGCGAAGATGCCGCGGTGCATCCGCGGGATCAGCCCGAAGTGCAGGGCGTCCTCGGCGCTCATGCTCACGCCGGCCGCCAGTTTCGACGGGTCGATCTCGCCGATGATGTCGGCGAACTTCGTCCCGGGCGACAGTCGCTCGGCGTAACGATCTTCGCGAGACCACCACGCAATACGAACTTCGTCCGCGGGGAAGGTGGCGGTCAGGTTCCGCCCGCGCTTGGTGATCGGCTGAAAGGGATCGTCGTGCAGCGGAATCTGCGGATCGTCGATGTAGGGGATCGCCTCGTCCAAAAAGCTGCTTACCAGCCGCATGAGCCGGCTCTTCGCCTGGCCCTTCTCGCCGAGGAACAGCAGGTCATGCTGAGCGAGCAGGGCGATGTTCAGTTCGGGCAGCACGGTGTCGTCGAAGCCGATGATGCCCGGGTAGAGTTCTTCGCCCGACCGCAGTTTCCGCAGGAAGTTGTCGTGGATTTCTTGCTTGACAGTTTTGCTTTCCCAGCCGGAGGCGCGGAGCTCGGCCAGCGTGCTGGGGCGGTGAAGCGAGGAGGCGGTGGACGAGGGCATGGGCGTGAGGATGATCCGGAGGGAGGATGGCGGGCGGCGGCGTCCCCCGAGCGGTGTCGACGGGGCGCGCTAGCAGGGATTATAGCGCGGCGCTGGCGGTTGCCAATTGGCCCGGGAGCGCGCAGTCGCGAACCGCCGCCTTAAGCAGCGTGGCGGTCGCCGGCTGTCGACGTGCGTTCCGGCTCTGCGTGCCCGGCGAGCAACCGACCGAGGGCCGCGATCGCGTCGTCGGCGTTGGGTTGGCGGGCGAGTTGAATTTTGGCGTGGGCGGCGCGTTGCAGCGGCGCCGGGGCACTCCGGTCGCCGTCGGCCGTAACGAGGATGCGGTGGTCGGCCCGCGTGGTGAAGCGTTCTGCCGCAGGCCACAGAAGCAACTCGATTTCTGGCCGTGCGGTTGGTGGGGCGAATCGCCCTGCCAAGTCGCGTGCCAGCACCGCGCGGGCGTTTCCCGCAGTGACTTGGACCGCGAGATCCGCAACTCCGCGGACCTCAATTCCTTCCAGACATCGGATAAGTCGCACGGGGCGAGTGAAGTAGGAGACGTTGAGCCCGTCGCTCCACTTCTGGGGCGTGGTCGCATGCAGGGGGTGCCACAGGTGGTAAGCGTGAGTGTAACCCAGCGCCGTTACAATGCGCGATCCGGCGGCGCGCAGGCGACCGCCGAGGTCGTCGTCCTCGCAGCCCCAGGCGCGAAACCGCTGGTCGAAGCCGTTGACGCGGAGCAGGTCGTCGCGCCAGACGCCCACGTTCCAACTTATCAATTTCGGCCGAGTGCGGCTGCGGAGCGATTGATACAACAGCGTCTTGCGGTAAACGCGACCCAAGGAGCGGAGCGCCGCTTGGCGAACCCCGGGACCGAAGTCGCCGCGTTCTAGCGCGGAGTCGTCGACGAGCTCGCTCAGCGACCGATCGAGCCGGTAGCAATCGCCCGCTCGCACGACGCCCGGCTGGCGCGCCGCTAGGTGTTGGGCGAGGTGATCGAGCGGAAAAACGCAATCCCCGTCGGTGAGCAGGAGGTACGGCGCCGCGGCGGCGCGGATGCCGGCGTTGCGACCCTTGCCCGGTTGGAACCCGTCGTGCGCATGAGTGAAGAACCTCACGGGGAACTCCACGTCCTGCGCAAAGCGCGCGACGCGGTCGGCCGTGTCGTCCTGCGAACCGTCGTCGACCACGATCACTTCGTAGCGGCCCGCAACGCCACGCTGCGCTGCAAGTGACTTCAGGCACCGTTGCAAATGCCACGGGCGCTGGTAGGTGGTGACGATGACGGCAAGGTCGAGGGGCACGGAGGCTCCGGGGCGGGATCGGTCCGCGGACCGCGTTGTCGAGGCAGCAACGCTGGCGCGGAGTCTGCGAGTTGCGGGCGGCTAACGTACGAAAGGACGCCCACGGCGTCAACGCCTAATCGTTCCCTGCCTTCAGCGTCTCCAGCGTCAAGTCGTAGAACTTCACCAGGTCGTCGCGCAGCTTTTTCAGCGAGGGCTCGTGGGCGTACATCATGTGCCCGCCTTCGTAAAAGCTCATCGTGAAGTGGTCGCGCAGTTCCGGGGCCAGGTTTAGGTGGTCGCGGGTGTGCTTCATGGCGGTCGGCGGGGTCGCAAGGTCGTAGTAGCCGGCGGCGGCGAACACGCGCAGATAGGGGTTTTGCGTCATGGCGTCGCGCAGCGTGGAAGATGCGTTGACGAAGCGGTTGGCGAACTCGCTGTAGTCCCAGGGTTGAACTTTGTCGGTGAGGATCTCGTAGACCCGGTCCTCCTTCACTTTCAGCGTGCTACGCAGATAGTCGTTGAGCGCCGAGGTGAACGCCCCGAAGACGGCCGACGCGCTGGGGTCGTAGTCGGCCGAGTCGCCGACGGGGTCGAGGGCGGCGCCGGTGTAGCGGCTGTCGAACCGACCGACAATTCTTACGTCATCCCGTAGGAGCTCCTTTCCAAAGCGGTTCATGGGAACGCGCAGGTTGGACGCTTCGATGTAATCCTTGGACAGGCCCGTGAGCTCGGCCATACGGGCGACGACCTCGTCCCGTCGTTCCTTGCCGAGCGAATCGCCGGCGGCGAGCGCTCGCAGGTAGGGGCCGAGGGCGAACTTCTCGGCCGCCTTTTCAATCTCCTCGACCGTTTGCGATTGCAAGTCGTCGGAAAGTCGCTTGTGGTACCAAGCCGTAGTGGCGTACGTCGGCAAGAACAGGGCGTAGGCGACGTCGTTGTTGCCGCCGGTCATCAGCGTCTGAAAATCGACCACGGCCGAGACCAGGACGATGCCGTTGAGATACATGTGGTAGCGGTCCTGTAGCACGCCGCTGAGGCCGGCGGCGCGCAAACCCCCGTAGCTTTCACCGATGAGGAACTTGGGCGACGCCCAGCGGCCGTTCTTCGTCGTGAAGTCGTGGATGAACTGGGCGACGCTGCGGAGGTCTTCGTCGTAGCCGTGGAACTGCTTTTTGTCCTCGCCCTTGGCGGGACGACTGAAGCCTGTGCTGACGGGGTCGATGAACACGAGGTCGGTCACATCGAGCAACGAATAGTGGTTGGGGATCAGCTCGTGCGGCGGGCGGAGGATTTTAGCGTCACTGTCGAGCTTGACGCGCTTGGGGCCGAGCATGCCGAGGTGGAGCCAGACCGACGAGCTGCCGGGGCCGCCGTTGAAGACGAAGGTGATGGGGCGGGCGGGGTCGGCGTTGGAGGCAGCGTCTGCTTTTGCGTCGGAGCGCGCCGCTGCCGCGTCGCGGCTAACGTCGTCCTTTTTTTTACGCTTCGTGTAGGCGACGTAGAAGACGTGGGCTTTGGGGTCGCCGTCGTCGTTCTTCATCACCATCGTGCCGGCGGTGGCGGTGTAGCGCACTTTTCGGCCGGCGATTTCGATGGAGCCGTGGGTGACGGAGGGGGCGGGTTCTTTCGACTTTTTTTCCGCTGCTTTTTTGTCGTCGGCTTTCTTGTCGTCCGACTCTTGGACTTCGGAATCGTTTTCGCGTTGGGTCTTTTTCTCGTCGGGGGCGTCGGCGCGCTCCGCTGCCGCGTCGCGGTTAACGGATTCTTTTTCATCGGCATCGCCCGTTGTTTCGTCGTCGGCTTTGGCTTCGGCGATTTGCTTTCGGACTTCGGCGTGGGCTTCGTCGTCGGGGGGGTCTTGGGCGGCGAGGCGCTGCGTGAGCGCTAGCGAAGCGATCACTGGGATCGCAATGACGAGGAGCTTATGGAAGCGAAGGGATTTGGGCATGGAGGGATGCTCGATGATGATGCTTTGAGTGTGATGGGGCGTTTTTCGGCGGGCGGTTAGCCCGCGGCTACTTTCGACTCCCGCGGCGCTGCGCGCGGAAGGCCTCAGTTACGATATGGCTCGCGGCAGCGGAAGAAGGCGGCTTCTAGTCGTCGGTACGTGCGAGTTGCGTCGTTCTCACAGCCTGCTTGGAGCGATTGGTGGCGTTGTTCGGCTTGCGCGGTTGGCCGCCCCCTCGAAGTCGCCCACGAAACTCAGACCTGCATCGCGGCCATGGCTGAGCTGCGGCAGACCGCGACCGCCGGTCGCGGCTTTATGGGTTATTCATCCGTCACGCAGCCTTCGCTGGCGCTTTTTACGAGCTTGATGTATTTGTAGAGCGTGCCGCGGGTGGCTTTGAACGGCGGGGCGGTCCACGCCTTTCGACGATTGGCGAATTCTTCGTCGCTCACGTCGACGGTAATCAGGTTCGCTTCGGCGTCGAGCGTGACACGATCGCCGGTTTTCACTAGCGCGATGGGGCCGCCGGCTTGGGCTTCGGGGGTGACGTGGCCGACGATGAACCCGTGGCTGCCGCCGCTGAAGCGACCGTCGGTGATGAGGGCGACGTCGGCCCCCAGGCCCGCGCCCATGATGGCGCTGGTCGGGGTGAGCATCTCGGGCATGCCGGGCCCGCCTTGGGGGCCCTCGTAGCGGATGATGATCACGTCGCCCTTGCTAATCTTTTTTTGCTCGACCGCGGCGAGCATGTCTTCTTCGCTGTCGAAGCAGTTGGCCGCGCCGGTGAAGACGAAGCCTTCCTTGCCGGTGATCTTGGCGACGGCGCCGTCGGGGCACAGGTTGCCGCGCATGATGCGGATGTGGCCGGTGGCTTTCAGCGG